>NZ_JAVHLH010000017.1:5246-11265 GCF_031082345.1 Brevundimonas sp.
ACCGTAGGGGAAGCTGATATGCCACCAGCGAACGGCGTCCTCGGAGGTGCGGAAGGTCTCCAGCGCCCTTGATCCGCGGTTCGAACGACTGAAACCGATGCGGAAAGCGCTCCGCCGTTCGCCGACCAGCCGGGCCGCCATGCCCCGCGCGTCGTCGGTCCCGATGATGACGGCGTTCGGCGCGCACCCGGGTTCGCCCAACGGGACCTCAAGCTCGCGGGCGACGTCAGAGACGCGATCGATGATCTGGTGCGCGGCGTCGGCCCGCAGCCCGACGACCCCGAGACACAGTTCCCGCTCCCACCGCGCCAGGCCCCGGTAGTTGGCCGGAGCGGACGCCGTGGCGACGAATTCGCGGGTCAGCTGCTCCAGGGTGGAGCTGACCACGACATCCTCGAGCTGGGTGGGCGTATCCGGGTCCTGGGCGACGGCGACGGGCGGCGTCGTCGGCGCCGCGTCCTGGGGGGCCGACGCGCCCAGCGCCACGGCCGCGAGAAGACCTGCCCAGAGCATGATCACCCCTCCACCTCCCGCCTAAGGCGAGCCTCCCGTCCAATCTACAGCAAATGGTAGTGGACGGGTAGTGGGGCGGCAGGGAACGAACGCGGGGCCGGTGTGCGACCGGGCCCCCGCGCCACGAAAGACTACAGGTCGTCGTCTTCCTTGAGCAGCTCTTCCTTGGTGATCTTGGCGTCGGTCACCTTGGCCTGGTCGAAGATCAGGTCGCAGACCTTCTCCTCATAGATCGGGGCGCGCATCTGGGCGGCGGCGTTGGGGTTCTGGCGATAGAAGTCCAGCACCTGACGCTCCTGGCCCGGATAGTTGCGGGCCTCGTTCATGATGGCGTTGTTCAGTTCCTGGTCGCTGACCTGGACGTTGTTGGCGCGGCCGATCTCGGCCAGCACCAGACCCAGGCGCACGCGGCGCTCGGCGATCTTGCGGTATTCTTCCTTGAGCTTCTTCTCGGACTTCTTGGCGTCCTCTTCCGGCAGGTTGCCGGCTTCCTTGTCGGCCTGGACCTGGCCCCAGATGCCGTCGAATTCGGCGTCGACCATCTTGGGCGGCAGCGGGAAGTCGTGGGCCTTGTCCAGCTCGTCCAGCAGGGCGCGCTTCAGCTTGAAGCGGGCCGCGCCCTTGTACTGCTGGTTCAGATTGTCGCGCAGCAGCTCCTTGAGCTTGTCCAGCGACTCCAGGCCGATGCGCTTGGCGAAGTCCTCGTCGACCACGGCGGGGGCCTCGGCCTTGATGGCCTTGACGGTGACGTCGAAGGTCACGGCCTTCCCGGCCAGGTGCTTGGCCTGGTAGTCCTCGGGGAAGGTCACGTTGAGGACCTTCTCCTCGCCGACCTTGGCGCCCGTCAGCTGCTCCTCGAAGCCCGGGATGAAGCGGCCCGAGCCGATCACCAGCTGGGCGTCCTCGGCGGCGCCGCCCTCGAACGGCTCGCCGTCCAGCTTGCCGAGGAAGTCGATGGTGACCTCGTCGCCCTCGGCGGCCCTGACGGTCTTGCCCTTCTTGTCCTCGTACGACTTGGCCTGGCCGGCCAGTTCGGTCAGCGCCTCGTCGAGGTCGGCGTCGGTCGCCTCATAGGTCGGGCGCTTCAGCTTCAGGGTCTTGACGTCGACCGGCGTGAAGTCCGGCATCACCTCCAGCGCCATTTCGTAGGCCAGGTCTTCCTGACCGAGGATGACCTTGTCCATGTCGGAGGTCAGCTTCATCTCGGCCGGGGCGGCCGGGCGCAGCTTGGCGTCGTCGAGCGCCTTCTGGCTCGAGCTGTTCAGCGCCTCGTTGACGATCTCGCCCATCAGGTCGCGGCCGAAGGTCTTCTTGACGTGCGACGTCGGGACCTTGCCGGGACGGAAGCCCTTGAGCTTCATCTGCGGCGCGACTTCCTTCAGCTTGGCGTCCAGCTTCTGGTTCAGCTCCGCGACGGGGATGGTCACCGCGATCACGCGGCTGAGGCCTTCGTTGGACTTTTCGACGACTTGCATGGTCGGGATTCTGACGCTCTGGGGCGGCGCCCTTGAGGCTGGCGCTGCGCGGTGTGGGTAAAGCAACAAGGGCCGCCCTTTCGAGGCGGCGCCTTTGAAGCCCGCCCTTATGTCGATGACCGCCCGAAAGGTCAACGTGAACCCGCACCGATCCGGGTTTCAGCGGCCGGCCGGAGGCGCTATCCAGCCGACATGGATCAGTCCCCTCCCCCGATCGGCGTCGCCGTCTTCCCGGTCACCCCGCTGCAGCAGAACTGCACCCTCGTCTGGTGCCGCAAGACCCTGAAAGCCGCGATCATCGACCCCGGCGCCTCGGTCGACGCCCTGCTCGGCGCAGTGGAAAAGCAGGGGCTGACGCTCGAGGCCATCTGGATCACCCACGGCCATCTCGATCACGCCGGCGGCGCGGCCGAGATGCAGGAGAAGACCGGGCTCGACATCATCGGCCCGCATCCGGACGATCAGTTCTGGATCGACGGCATCCCGGCCCAGGGCAAGATGTACGGCCTGCCCGAGGCGCGCAGCTTCACCCCGACCCGCTGGCTGGCGAACGGCGACGTGCTGACGCTCGGCGAGACGACCTGGGAGGTCTTTCACTGCCCCGGCCACACGCCCGGCCACGTGATCTTCTTCAACCGCGAGGCCCGTTTCGCCCAGGTCGGCGACGTCCTGTTCCAGGGTTCGATCGGCCGCACCGACTTTCCGCGGAGCGACCACGCCGCCCTGCTCAACGCCATCACGACCAGGCTTTGGCCGCTGGGCGACGACGTCGCCTTCGTGCCCGGGCACGGGCCGAGCTCGACCTTCGGGGCCGAACGCCGCACCAATCCGTTCGTCTCGGACCAGGCCATGAGCCGAGCGCCAATCGCGCGCCCGGCTTCAGGTCCGTCCTAGCGCGCGACCAGCATCCCGATGACGACGCCGAGGCCGAGGGCGTAGAGGGTCGCCTTCATCGGCTCGTCCTCGACCGCGCGCCGCATCCGCTCCGCGCGGGTCCGGCCCCAGTCGCGCGCCGCGGCGGCGTCCTCGCGCACCGCTTCATGAATCGGCCGCGGCCCGAAGGTGCGCGCCTCGTCCTCCAGTAGCAGGGCGTCGGCCTCCCGTTCCAGCCGGGTCGACTCCAGGTCGGATACGTCCTCGATGTCCTCGGGCGGGGTTGGGTTGGCGTAGGTCTCGGTCATGTCGGGGCGCTCCTGTGGTTGGGTTCGGCTGTTCAATCCGCGCGCCCGCGCCGGGTTCCGGGGCGCCGGCGGCGTCGCCGACATCGTGATTGAACGGCCCCCCGGCCGCCGCGTTGATCCCGGTGAAGGAGGCCGCCATGACCTATATCGAGCCCACCCCGCCCGGCACGCCCCAACCGGACATCATGCCGCCGGATACGCCCGGCCCGGACATCGACCCCTCCGGAACGCCCGACGAAATGCCGCCGCCCGAACCCGGCGGCGGCGGCGAAGGCGACTCCCGCCCCTATGGCGGAGCCGCGGACTGAGGTTCGACAAACCCCCTGATTCGCTCGCGTTTCCGTGAGAGCCGCGCCGGAACCGGACAGCCCCGCAGGGGTTCATTCCTGCAACCTCGACAGTCGGCGTGAAAGGACATTGCAATGGCTTTAGGTCAGCCCACCCGAGCCTCCGGTGTTTCCAAGCGAGGTTTCGCCTCGATGGATCCCGAGCGGCAGCGGGAGATCGCCCGCAAGGGCGGCGCCAGCGTGCCCAGTGAAAAGCGCAGCTTCTCGCAGGACCGCAGCCTGGCCGCGCAGGCGGGACGCAAGGGCGGCGAGGCCTCGCACGGGTCGCGCACCAAGGACGCGCGCCCGTCTGAATAGGACGCGGCGGCGAACGGAATAGAGGGCGGCGCCGGCTCCCGGCGCCGCCCTTTCCATGCCCGGGCGACGGGCTCCGGCCTCAGGCCTCGAGCAGGGCCAGCGCCACCGACGGTTCGGGCCCGGCCTCGAACGCCGCGACCGTCCAGCCCGAGGCCGCCGCCAGTTCGCGGACCGACGCCTCGGTGAATTTGCGCGAGTTCTCGGTGTGGATGGTCTCGCCCTTGCGGAAGGCGATGGCGCGGCCGTCGATCTCGACCTCCATGTCCCGCGTCGCCTCCAGGTGCATCTCCATGCGCGACGCCTCCGCGTTCCAGACGGCGCGGTGCGCGAAGCTGTCGACGTCGAAGCCCGCCTTCAGTTCGCGATTGGCGCGGACCAGAAGATTGCGGTTGAACGCCGCCGTCACCCCGGCCGCATCGTCATAGGCCGCGATCAGCACCTCGGGTGCCTTGACCAGATCGACCCCGAGAATGAACAGCGCCCCCTCGCCCAGTTGGCGCCGGGCCGCGATCAGGAAGGCTTCGGCCTCGGCCCGTTCGAGATTGCCGATCGTCGAGCCGGGGAAGAAGCCGACCCGCCGCCCGTTCCCGATGCCCTCGGGCAGGGCCGCCAGATGCAGGAAGTCGCCGACCAGCGGCGCGACCTTCAGCCCGGGGTAGCTCTTGTCGATGCGCCGCGCCGCGGCGCTCAGGGCGTCGGCGCTGATGTCGATCGGGACATAGGCGGCCAGGTCGGGCGCCGCGTCCAGCACGATCCGCGTCTTTTCACTGGCGCCCGAACCGAACTCGACCAGCGCCGCGCCGGCGCCGAACCGGTCCGCCCAGGCGGGGACGACCTCGCGCAGCAGCGCCGCCTCCTGCCGGGTCGGGTAGTATTCCGGCAGCCGCGTGATCTCCTCGAACAGGCGGGATCCTTCGGCGTCATAGAACCATTTCGGCGAAGCGGACTTGGGCGTACGGCCCAGTCCCGCCAGCAGGTCGCGGCGGAAACGGGCGGTTTCGCCCTCGCCCATGGCCCGCGCCGGTGGAGCGGGAAGGTCCGTGGCCAGTCTCAGTCCCATGAATGCCCACCTCTGTTGCGGATAGAAGAAATTCCGGTAGCTGGCCCGCCCATGCCCCTCGGGCGTCGCCCACGAAGATCCGCGCAACACCATCTGGTTGGCCATGAACTTGCCGTTGTACTCAGACGCGGTCCCTTCGGTCGGCCTGAACCCCCGATATGGGGCGTAGGCGCTCAAGGTCCACTGCCAGACCTCGCCGAAAGCGTTCGAAAACACCTCCGGACGGCAGCGGACCGCGTGTTCCCACTCCGCTTCGGTGGGCAGGCGGCGACCCGCCCAGCGGGCGTAGGCGTCGGCCTCGTAGAAGCTGACGTGCCGAACCGGCGCCTCGGGATCGACCGCCCGCCGGCCCGCCAGCGTCATCGTGGTCCAGTCCCCGTCGTCACCACACCAGTACAGCGGCGCCGTCCAGCCTTCGGCCTTCACGGCCGCCCAGCCGTCGGACAGCCACAGCTCCGACCGGGCGTAGCCGCCGTCCTCGATGAAGGCGATCCAGTCGGCGTTGCTGACCAGGTCGTGGTCGAGTCCGTAGGGCTCCAGCCACTGGGGATGGGCGGGGCCCTCATTGTCGAAGGCGAAGCCGCCGCCGTCATGGCCGATCCGCACCAGTCCGCCCTCGAACCGGGTCATGCCGCCCCGCCGGGGCTGCGCCGGCGAGCGGCGCGGCTCGGCGTCATAGGCGGCCGGGTCCAGCGGCGAACGCGACATCAGGTTCAGCAGATCCATCAGGAACAGCTCCTGATGCTGCTGGTCGTGATGGAGGCCGAGCGTGAACAGATAGGCCTGCAGCCCCTCCGGCGCGCCGCGCTCAAGCCAGGCCTCCATCCGCCGGTCCACCTCGCGACGGTAGGCCAGCACCTCGTCCAACGACGGGCGGGTCATCAGTCCGCGTTCGCGCCGCTCCACCCGCTCGCCAAGGGCCTCGTAGTAGCTGTTGAACAGGGTCTGGAAGCGCGGATCGACCGGCTCATAGCCCGGCTCGCCGGCCAGGATCATCGCCTCGAAGAACCAGCTGGTATGGGCCAGGTGCCACTTGCCCGGACTGCAGTCGGGCATCGACTGCGCGGCCAGGTCTTCCGGGCTCAGCCCCCAGGCCAGCGCCGGCATGGCGCAGCGGACGCGGCGGAACTCGTCGATCAAGGCGCC
>NZ_JAVHLH010000017.1:11275-19677 GCF_031082345.1 Brevundimonas sp.
CGCCCGCGGCGGCCGGGACTCTCATGGTTGCGGTCATGCGTCGGCCCCTGCTCGTCCAACTTTTGCGGTTCGGGACAACCGCCACGGTCCCTTTTTGTTCCATGCGTGCATGGGGGCTGTCCAGCGGAACGGTCGCCGCAAGCGGGCGTTCAGATCGCACGTCCCTGATTTTACGGTGACATTTCGTCGTTTCGAGAGCTTGTCCGCATGTCGCTGCCCCGCGCGCCATTGGAAGGTGATTCCGTCCCCCACCCCGACGTCCCCGTCGGCATCGTCGAGCCTGCCGACTGGCGCGAGGCCGTCACCGCCCGCATCCCCGCCCTGCGGGCCTTCGCCTGGTCGCTGTCGCGCAACGGCGCGGACGCCGACGACCTGGTGCAGGAGACGCTGACCAAGGCCTGGACCTACCGGGATCGTTTCGAGCCGGGCACCAATCTCAGGGCCTGGCTTTTCACCATCCTGCGGAACTCCTGGTATTCATCGGTGGCCAAGCGCAGCCGGGAGGTGGCCGACGAGGACGGCCATCACGCCGCACGCCTGTCCGCCGAGGGCAGCCAGGAGTGGTCGGTGGAGCTGGGCGCCCTGAAGCTGGCGCTCGACGAGCTGCCGCCCGAGCATCGCGAGGCCATCGTCATGGTCGGCGCCGCCGGCCTGTCCTATGAGGAGGCGGCAGAGATCGCCGGCTGCGCGCTCGGCACCATCAAGAGCCGCGTCAACCGCGCCCGCAACCGGCTGGCGGAAGCCATGGACATGCCCCGGGGCGCCGCCTGACGATCAGCGCCGCCCGTCCGGTTCGCCGCATCAAAGGCCGCTTACCGTCTCCACCAACTCGTCGACGGCCTCGGCGGTCGTGGCCCAGGAGCAGACGAAACGGACCGAGCCGTCGTCGAAGCGGTAGCAGGCCCAGCCGAGATCGTTCAGCCGCCGATGCGCCTCGGCCGGCATGCGGACGAACACGGCGTTGGCCTCGACCGGATGGGCCAGGACGAAGGCCGAACGGGTCGCGAACCCCTCCGCCAGACGGCGCGCCATCAGGTTGGCGTGGGCGGCGCCGTCTTCCCAGGCGTGACTCTCGAGCAGGCCGAGGAAGGGGGCGGCCAGATAGCGGGCCTTGGACGCGGTCTGCCCGGCCTGCTTCAGCCGGTTGTCGATGCGCCGGGCCAGCGAGCGGTCGAACATGACGATGGCCTCGGTGCAGTTCGCTCCGGCCTTGGCGCCTCCGAACACCAGCACGTCGACGCCGAGCCGGGCGATCTGCGTCAGGTCGAATCCGGCCGCCGCCGCATTGGCCAGCCGCGCCCCGTCCAGATGCACGCCGCAGCCCTTCAGCTTCACCGGCTCGATCAGGTGGCGAAGTTCCTCTTCAGTGTAGACCGTCCCGTACTCGGTCGACTGGGTCAGACTCAGCGCCGCCGGCGGCTGGCGATGGCCGACCTCGGGCGCTTCGAGGGCGGCGGTCAGGGCCAGCGGATCGATCTTGCCCGAGAACCCCGGCAGGCCGATCAGGCCGACGCCTGAGCCGAAGAAGCCCGGCGCGCCGGTCTCGTCGGTGCACACATGGGCCGCGTGATGGGCCAGCACCGCCTCGTGCGGCCAGGCCAGCATCGACAGAGCGATGGCGTTCGCCGCCGTGCCCGAGAAGACGAAGCGGATCTCGGCGTCCGCGTCCAGCCGTCCCCGGATCAGGTCGGCGGCGCGGGCGGTGACCTCGTCGGCCCCGTAAGCCCGGGCGAAGCCGTCGTTGGCCTCGACCAGCGCCTTCAGCGCGGCCGGAGCCATGCCGGCGGTGTTGTCCGAACCGAAGTCGTAGCGCATGGCTCAGCCTTCCCCGTTTTCCGAGGCCTCGGCGGCCTCCGCGCCTGCGGCCCGCCGCGCCTTCTGTTCCGCCGTGCGCACCGTGACCACCGGCATGACGTCCTCGTCCCCATAGGGCACCGCCACCTGGTGCGGGAACGGGATTTCGATCCCGGCCGCGTCGATGGCCTCCTTGCCGCCCTGCATCAGGTCGGCCTGGGTCTGCCACCAGTCTTCCGAATTGACCCAGGCCTGGAGCGTGATCTGCACCGCGCTGTCCAGCAGACCGGTGACGCCCGTCCAGGGCGCGGGATCCGGCAACACCTTGTCGTGGCGTTCGGCGACGCCGACCAGCACCGCCCGCGCCGCGTTCAGGTCCTCGCCGTAGCCGACCGTGAAATTGATCTCGACCCGCCGCGTCTTCTGTCCCGACAGGTTCAGGATAACGTCGCCCAGCACCTTGGAGTTCGGCACCACGATCTTGTGGTTGTTGGCGTTCGACATCTGGGTCGTGAACAGGTCCAGCCGCTGCACCGAGCCGGCGACGCCGCCGATGTCGATGACGTCGCCGACCTTGTAGGGCCGCAGCAACAGCAACAGCACCCCCGCCGCGACGTTGGACAGCGTCCCCTGCAAGGCCAGCCCCACCGCCAGCGAAGCGGCGCCCAGCACGGCGATGATCGAGGTGGTCTGCACCCCCAGCCGCTGCAGGATGGCGATGAAGCCGACGATGTAGACCACCACCCGCACCACCTGCACGGCGAAGCTGAGGACGGTCTGGTCATGGCGGAAGGCGCGCACCCGCAACAGGCCGCGCCGGGTCAGCCGGGCGGCCCAGCGGGCGCCGATCACCGTCGCCACCAGGATGATCGAGGCGATGGTCAGATTGACCGCCAGGTCGCCCGCCAGATCGGTCAGCTTGGCCAGCAGGGCGGCGTCAATCGACACCGCCTGCTGACCGGCGGCCACGGCGTCGTTCAGCGAGGTCGGGAGCGAGGTCATGAGCCGGGTCTAGCGTCCCGGGAAAGTTTTGGAACCCCGTGGGAGCCGGAAATGTCGCCCCCGTGTCGACCGGTTCAGCCTTGAAGGCTCAGCCGACCGGGTCGCGCGCCATGCCGCTGAGATGGCTGACCCCGAGGCCGGGCAGGCGCGCCTCGACCTCGGGCGACAGGTCGGCGTCGTGCACCACCACATTGGGCGTGGCCCGGCGGCCCTGGGCCAGCAGATACTTCAGCTCGGGACGCATCACGGGCCCCGGGCCGGCCTGGACCGCCACCCCGGCGAAGCCGCAGTCGCGGATCTGGGGGTTCAGTCTCCGACCCTCGTTGACCCCCGCCATCACCGCGCGGACGAAGGGCGACAACATCGCCACCGCCTCCTTCATGCGGCTGAAGGGCACGCCGTCGTCGATGCCCTCGATCTCAATGATCGCCACCTGGCGCATCAGCGGCAACACCGGGCCGCACAGGCCCAACATATTGACCCGCGATCGCCGCGACGACGCCGTGGCGAAGAAGATCGGCACGTGCAGGGCGAACAGGCCGCCGAATGCGGCGTACTCCTTGAGCAACTCGACCATCCGGATCGCGGTCTGCTTGTCGGCCGCCTCCTGGTCGTAGTCGTTGATCGGCCGATGGGCGTTCGGAAAGCGCCTGCGGATCGCATAGGAGCTGATCGTCCCGCGTCGCAGGCACCACACCGGCGTCACCCGCAGCTCCATCTCGACGGTTTCGCCGCGGATGCTGGTGAACGGCGCCGCATAGGTCCGGCCGGCCAGGGGCGGCGTCCACTGGTCCGGCGGCAGGTGGCCCGCCCCGACTCCGGCCTCCAGGCCCGAGGTCCGGTAGCGGGGGTCCGGCCCGGCCCGGATGTCGATCGGCTCGCCGATCAGGTCCGGGCCCGAGATGCTGGTGACCCGCGAGATGCGGATGTCGTCATCGCCCTCGCGGCCGAGAAAATGGGCCATGATCTGGCGCAGCAGGGTGACGCAGCGCGCCTGCCCCTCGTAGGCGGAACAGGAGTTCACCGCGACCCGCTCCCAGACCTGCTCCTTGCGGAAATCCCACTTGGCGCCGGTCTCGTCCCGGACCGGGGCCAGCGACAGCACGAAGACCGAGCCGCGCTCGACCAGCCCCGCGCCGATCACCCGCTCCAGTTGCTCGCGCTGGGAGGTGTTGAGGCGCGACACGGCCCCCGCGACGTCCGGGTCGGCCTCGCCGGTGGCGGGTGCGGCCTCGGCCCGCTGCGGCGCATTCATGTCGGACGTCCGGCCGACTCACCGGCGGCCAGGATCACTGATCCGCCATCGGTGACGACCACGAGCTCCGCCAAGCTTTACCATTCCAGACGTCATGGTTTCGGCTAGTATTTTGGACCCTTCTGGAACGCATACTCTACAAGCTTTGCTATAACTGCACGGACTTACAATATGTATTACCTCAATACGTTCGTTTTGATGTCAATAATCTCTGCATTGCGCGCCATCGACTGAGTGAACGTTGATCTTCGTCAGTTAGACGCCAGGCGGCCGCCGCCCGCCTCGATCCGGTCCAGCAGGTCCAGGACGTCATCCAGGGTCGCGGCCTCGCGCGCGGGCTTGTCCCAGCGGATGCGGCTGATGCGCGGAAACCGCATCGCGACCCCGGACTTGTGCCGCGTCGACCGGTTCAGCCCCTCGAAGGCGATCTCCAGCACCAGGCCGAAGTCCCGCTCGGCCCGCACCGAGCGCACCGGCCCGAAACGCTCCACCGTGTGGTCGCGCACGAACTTGTCGAGTTGCTTCAGCTCTTCGTCGGTGAAGCCGAAATAGGCCTTGCCGACCGGCGTCAGCGCGCCCTCCCGGGTCCACACGCCGAAGGTGTAGTCGGAATAGAAGCTCGACCGTTTCCCGTGCCCGCGCTGGGCGTACATCAGCACCGCGTCGATGACGTGCGGGTCGCGCTTCCACTTGAACCACGGACCCTTGGGACGCCCCGCCACATAGGCGCTGTCCCAGCGCTTCAGCATCAGCCCCTCGGCCGCCGCCCCGACCGGCGGATCGGCCCGCAGCACGGCCAACTCATCCCAGCTCGCATGGGGCACGATCGGCGACAGGTGCAGGCGATCGCCGCCATGGCCCGAGACCAGCGCCTCCAGCCGCGTCCGCCGCTCGCGGAGCGCCAGCGGCCGGAGGTCCTCGCCGTTCTCCGCCAGCAGGTCATAGGCCACGATGGCTGCCGGAAAGGCCGCCATCATCTTCGCGTCGACGGTCTTGCGGTTGAGCCGCTGCTGCAGGTCGCCGAACGGCGCCACCGCGCCCTCGCGCCAGACGATCAGTTCGCCGTCCACCGCCCCCTCGAACGACAAGCCCGCCATCACATCGGCGAAGGCGCCGGATATCTCGTCGCCGGTGCGCGAATACAGCCTTGCGACCCCGCCCTCGCGCACCGCCTGGACCCGGATGCCGTCCCATTTCCACTCCGCGGCGTAGTCGGCCGGTGCCAGCTTCCGGAAATCCACCGCCTCGTCGAGGGCGGTCGCCAGCATCACCGGCCTGAACCGTCCCGGCGCGTCAGCGTCCGGCCGCGCGCCGTGGCCCTCCAGCCAGGCGAACAGGTCGGCGTAGGGCGGGGCCAGGGCGTGCCACACCTCCTCGATTTCCGACACCTCGACCGGATCGAGCGCGACCGCGACCTCTCCGCCCTCCGGATCGGGCGGCTCGTTGACCGCCTCCGGCCGCACCATGGCGGCGGCGGCCTTGGCCAGCCGCGCCGACAGGCCGACCCTCAGCCCCCCGGTCATCAATTTCAGCAGGGCCCAACGCCCCTTGGGCTCCAGCGCGTCGAGCCAGCCTTCCAGCAACCCCGCGACCTCACCCCGTCCGGCGATCCGCAGCGCCTCGACCACCTCGCCGAGCTCGGGCTCCCGGTTGGCGCGATGGTCGGCATCCCGCGGCCAGATCAGGGCGACGGTCTCGGCCAGGTCGCCGACATAGTCGTAGGACCAGCCGAACAGGACCGGGTCGACCCGCGCCTCCACCGCCTTGCGGATCATCGCCGGCTTGGCCGCGCTGAACGTCAGGTCGCCGGTCAGGGCGGCCAGCGCCCAGCCCCGGTCGGGATCCGGCGTGCTTCTCAGATAGTCCCTCAGCAGCACCAGCTTCGCATTGCGCGAGGCCGTCAGCGACAGGCGATCCAGCAGTTCGGCGAAGGCGCGCATCGGCCCTTCAAACGCGAAAACGCCCCGGAAGTCTCCCTCCGGGGCGTCTCGAGCTCACGTGGGACGGTCTAGTTGAACAGGCCGGCGATGACGGAGACGATCAGGCCTGTCGCGATCGAGGTCATGACCACGTCATTGCCGCTGCGCACGTACTGGTGGCCATAGGCCGGCTGGCCCAGGCCGTAGCGGCCGTAGTCGCTCACGACGTACTGGTTCGAGCGGTAGTAGGACGGCATCCGCTGACCATACGACCATGACCGGGTCTGATAGCCGCGCGGGGCCTGGTAGCGGCCGGCGTTGTAGCGGCGCTGCGACTGCTGCCAGCGGGCGTAGGCGCGCTGTTGCTGGCGGTAGTCCTGGCGGGCCTCGCGACGGTCTTCGCGATGCTCCTGGCGCCATTCGCGACGATCATTGCGGGCATCGCGACGATCGTCCCGACGATCTTCGCGCCGGTCGCCGCGGTGGTCACGGCGGTCGTCGCCGCGATCATGGCGCTGTTCATACTGGCCGCGCGATTGCGCTTCAGCGGCCGAGGCCATGCCCAGCGAGGTCACGGCGAACGTGGCGGCCAGGGCGGCGGTGAGAACCTTCTTCATGGGGTGTCTCCAGATGCGGCCGAAGAATTTCGACTTGCCCGCACCCTGGCCCCCGGCCGTTGAGCCCGGCCTGAACGGCCCTGGTCACCTGCCGTTCACCACGTTGTCGCCTTTTGAACGCGATCGGTCGGCCGCGTCAGGCCGCCTGGGCCTTCTCGCCGATCTCCCCCAGCGCGCGCAGACCCGCCCGCCCGGAGCCAACCTGGTTCATCACCTGCGCCAGGGCGGCGAAATCGATCGGCTTGTTCAGATAGGCGTCGGCGCCGGCCTCCAGCCCCGCCTCGTGATCCTCCGTTCGCGCCGAGGCCGACAGGACCACGATCGGCGTTTCGGCGTTGACCCCCCCGCCGGCGCGGATGCCGCGGGTGGCGGTCAGGCCGTCCATGACCGGCATGTTCACGTCCATGACGATCAGGTCGAAGCGCTGGCCCGCCGCCATGTCGAGTGCGATCTGCCCGTTCTCGGCCGTCGAGGAGGTGTGTCCGGCGGAGCTCATCCAGGCTTCCAGGATCATCCGGTTGACCGGGTGGTCCTCCACCACCAGCACGCTCAGCGACCGTCCGTCCTCGACCTCGGCGGCGATCGGCGCGGCCGCCTCCTGCCGGGTCCATTCCACGACCTCGGCCTCGACGCTGAAGGTGAAGGTCGAGCCCTCTCCCACGGTCGATTCCACGCTGATGTCGCCGCCCATGATGTTGGCCATCCGGCGCGAGATCGTCAGGCCCAGCCCGGTGCCGCCGAACCGGCGCGTCGAGGAGGCGTCGACCTGGGTGAAGGGCTGGAACAGCCGCTCCAGATCCTCCGGCGAAATGCCGGCGCCGGAATCCTTGACGGCGAAGTCGAACCGGACGCGGTCGTCGGCCAGCCGTTCGGAGCGGACCGTGTAGGCGACATCGCCGGCGTCGGTGAATTTCACCGCATTGGACAGCAGGTTGTGAATGACCTGGCAGACCCGCAGCGGATCGCCCCGGACCACGGCGGGGGTGTCGCCCTCGAACCGCACGGAGAAGTTCAGCCCCTTGGCCTCGGCCTGGGCCTGGAAGGGTCCGGTGACGCGCTGGTGCAGGTCTTCGACCGAGATGTCGACGACCTCGAAGGTCATCTTGCCCGCCTCGATCTTGGTCATGTCGAGAATGTCGTTGAGCAGGCTCAGCAGGTTGTCGCCCGAGTTGCGGATGATCGACAGATACTCGCGCTGCGTCGGCTCCAGCCGGGTCGCCCCCAGCAACTGGGCGGCGCCCAGCACGCCGTTCATCGGCGTGCGGAGCTCATGCGAAATGACCCCCAGGAAGCTGGACTTGGCCTCGCTGGCCGCGTCGGCGCGGTCGCGCGCCATCTCCAGCTCCTCGATCAGATGGGCCTGGTGCTCCTGGAAGGCCCGGATCCGTTCCTCGCGCAGCATGGTCATCAGGACCAGCACGACCAGACCCGCGGCCGTGAACGGCACGACGCCCATGAAGGCCCAGAACAGGTCGGTTCCCCACAGCGACGCGGCGATGACGGCGGCCGAGACCCCGTAGGGCGAGGAAATCACCACCGCCTGCTTGGGCGAGCTTCTCAGCTGCGCGAACACCAGCACATAGCCCGAAACCAGCAGGGTCATGGCCAGCGGCTGGCCGAAGGGATGGCCCGAGAACCACGCCATCAGCGGCGCTGTGGCCCAGGCGGCTGTGGTGGCGGTGGCCACGGCCGGGAAGATCAGTCCCCAGCCGGCGCCGACGCGCTCGCTGATTCGCTTCTCCACCGCGCCGCGCAGGGCGCCGGCGGCGATCGTGCCGAAGAACCAGAGGGCCGCGGTGATCGGGCAGACCACGG
>NZ_JAVHLH010000180.1 GCF_031082345.1 Brevundimonas sp.
ATCGGGTTGAACTCATTAGTGCACTAACCATATCTACACGCTGCTTCCACAATTCAAGGAGGGGCCCATGTGCGGTCTGAGCGGCGAGATCAATTTCGACGGACGGCCGGCCGACGCCGGCGCCGTTCAACGCATGACGGATGCGCTCTCGCCAAGGGGACCGGACGGGTCCGGAATCGTGATGCGCGGCCCGGTGGGCATGGGGCATCGCCGGCTGAAGATCATCGACCTGTCGGAAAAGGCCCAGCAGCCGATGGTCGATTCCGACCTCGGCGTGACGCTGGCCTTCAACGGCTGCATCTACAACTACCCGGAACTGCGTGCGGAGCTTGAGGGGCTGGGGCACCGCTTCTTCTCGCACGGCGACACCGAGGTGATCATCAAGGCGTGGAAGGCCTGGGGCGAGGCCTGCGTCGACCGGTTCAAGGGCATGTTCGCCTTCGTCCTGCACGAGCGGGACTCGGGCCGGGTGGTCATCGCCCGCGACCGGTTCGGCATCAAGCCGCTGTACCTGGCCGAACAGGGCAAGCGGCTGCGCTTCGCCTCGAGCCTGCCCGCGCTGCTGGCGGCGGGCGAGGTCGATACGGCGATCGATCCGGTCGGTCTGCACCACTACATGACCTTCCACGCCGTCGTACCTCCGCCGCATACGATCCTGAAAGGCGTGAAGAAATTTCCGCCGGCGACGATCCGGGTGATCGAGCCGGACGGGACGTCGCGCGAGCGGGTCTACTGGCAGCCCGATATGACGCGACATGCCGAGGACGCGTCGCTGACCGCCGAGGACTGGCGCGACCGGGTGCTGGACAGCCTGCGCGTCGCCGTGAAGCGCCGGATGGTGGCCGACGTGCCGGTCGGGGTGCTGCTGTCGGGCGGGGTCGATTCCAGCCTGGTCGTCGGCCTGCTGGCCGAACTGGGCCAGACGGATCTGATGACCTTCTCGGTCGGCTTCGAGGCGGCCAATGGCGAGAAGGGCGACGAGTTCGTCTATTCGGACCTGATCGCCAAACACTACGGCACCAAGCACCATCAGATCTTCGTGCCGCACCAGCGGCTGATGGAGGCCCTGCCCGGAACCATCGGGGCGATGTCGGAGCCGATGGTCTCCTACGACAACGTCGGCTTCTACCTGCTGAGCCAGGAGGTCTCGAAACACATCAAGGTGGTGCAGTCGGGCCAGGGCGCCGACGAGGTCTTCGCCGGCTATCACTGGTACCCGCCGATGGTCGGCGCGGCCGATCCGGTCGACACCTATGCGAAGGCCTTCTTCGATCGCAGCCACGAGACGCTGAAGACCCAGCTGAACGGCGCCTATATGGCCGACACCGACGTCAGCCGGGCTCTGGTGGAGGCTCATTTCGCCCGGCCCGGCGCCGAGACGCCGGTCGACAAGGCGCTGCGGCTGGACAGCCAGGTGATGCTGGTCGACGACCCGGTCAAGCGGGTCGACAACATGACCATGGCCTGGGGTCTGGAGGCGCGGGTGCCCTTCCTCGACCACGAACTGGTCGAGCTGGCGGGCCGCATTCCACCCGAACACAAGCTGAGTCAGGGCGGAAAGGGGGTGCTGAAGGAGGCGGCGCGGCTGGTCGTCCCGTCGGAGGTCATCGACCGCAAGAAGGGCTATTTCCCGGTGCCGGCGCTGAAATACATCGAGGGGCCGTATCTGGAGATGGTGCGCGAGGCGCTGACCAATCAGGCGGCGCGCGATCGCGGCCTGTTCGACAGGGGCTATCTCGACACCCTGTTCGCCGATCCGACGGCGCACATCACGCCCCTGCAAGGATCGGAGCTGTGGCAGGTCGCCATCCTCGAGATGTGGATGCAGCAGCATGGCCTCTGACATCCGTCCCGCCCGCGCCACCGCGCACCGCTTGAAGCGCCTGCGCCACGAGGGGCTGAAGCCTCTCGTGCAGACGGGAGAGCACGCGCCCCGGCCCAACGCCGTGCTGGATTGCGGCTGGGGCCGGCTGCTGTTCGCCCAGACCTTCGAGACCGCGGAGCCGCTGGTCGAGACCCTGCGCGCCGAGGGGCCGGACCGGCGCGACATCGCCTTCTATGTGCGCAATCCGCATGTGCTGCTGGCCTCGGCCCCGCAGGAGGTGTTCCTCGATCCGTCGCACACCTACCGGCTGGACCTGTCGACCTATCGCGCCAGCCGGCGACAGCCGCGCGGCTTCACCGTGCGCCGGCTGACCTCGGAGGCCGACGCCGAGGCGGTCAACGAGATCTACGCCAAGCGCCGGATGGTGCAGGCGCCGGCGGACTTCCTATGGTCGCACCGGGACGACCGGACCCTGACCTATCTGGTGGCCGAGGACAGCGCGACCGGGGCGGTGATCGGCACGGTGACCGGGGTCAATCACGCCCGCGCCTTCGACGACCCGGAATGCGGCTCGTCGCTGTGGTGCCTGGCGGTCGATCCGCAGGCGACCCAGCCGGGGATCGGCGAGGCCCTGGTGCGCCGCCTGGCCGAGCATTTCGCCACCCAGGGGCTGGCCTACATGGATCTGTCGGTCATGCACGACAACCGCCAGGCCATCGCCCTGTACGAAAAGCTGGGCTTCCGGCGGGTGCATTTCTTCGGGGTGAAGCGCAAGAATCCGATCAACGAGGTGCTGTTCGTCGGCCCGACCGACGACCTCGACCTGAACCCCTATGCCCGGATCATCGTCGATGAGGCGCGGCGGCGCGGCATCCACACCGACATCATCGACGCCGAGGGCGGGCTGTTCCGGCTGAGCTGGGGCGGACGGTCGGTGCGCTGCCGCGAGAGCCTGTCGGAACTGACCAGCGCGGTGGCGCTGAGCATCTGCGACGACAAGCGGATGACCCGGCGGATCGTCGAGGCCGCCGGGGTGCGCGTGCCGCAGCGGATCCCCGCCGACGACCCGGCCGCCATCGAGGCGGCGCTGAAGCGATACGGGTCCCTCGTCGTCAAGCCGGCGCGCGGGGAACAGGGACAGGGCGTCGCCGTGGGCCTGACCAGCGTCGACGAGGTCGAGGCGGCCCTGGCCCGCGCCCGGCAGATCTGTTCCGAGGTGCTGGTCGAGGAGCAGGTGCAGGGGGAGGACCTGAGGCTGGTGGTCATCGACTACAAGGTGGTCGCCTGCGCCCTGAGGCGCCCTCCCCGCGTGTTCGGCGACGGCCGCTCGACCCTGCGCGCCCTGATCGAACACCAGAGCCGTCGCCGCGAGGCCGCCACCGGCGGGGAGTCCCGGATTCCCCTCGACGCGGAGACCGAGCGGGCCCTGGCCGAGGCCGGCTACGACCTGGACGACGTCGCGCCCGAGGGCGAGGAGGTGCTGGTGCGCAAGGCCGCCAACCTGCACCTGGGCGGCACCATCCACGATGTGACGGAGGAGGTGCACCCGGCCCTGATCCGCGCCGCCATCGCCGCGGCCCGCGCCATCGACATTCCGGTCACGGGGATCGATCTGATGGTGACCTCGCCGCGAGAGCCGGACTACGCCTTCATCGAGGCCAACGAACGCCCCGGCCTGGCCAATCACGAACCGCAGCCGACGGCCGAGCGTTTCATCGACCTGCTGTTCCCGCTGTCGGCGCCGGCGGCGGCGCGCATCGCGGGCCGTCCGGACGCGCCGGGCGTTTCATGAGTTCCAAGTCCGAAGGAGCGACCTTGTCCCGTCCCGCGATCGACCTCGACTATCTGAAGGCGCGTCTCGCCGAACTGCTGCACACGCCCAGCCCGACCGGCTATACCGATGAGGCCGTCTGGCTGCTGTGCCGGGAGCTGGAACGCCTTGGCCTGACCTATGAGCTGACCCGCCGGGGGGCGATCCGCGCGCGACTGCCGGGCCGGCAGCCGAAGCCGGCGCGCGCCATGGTCGCCCACGTCGACACCCTGGGCGCGCAGGTGAAATTCGTGAAGGACAACGGCCGGCTGGAGCTCGTGCCCATCGGCCACTGGTCGTCGCGTTTCGCCGAGGGGGCGCGGGCCACGATCTTCTCTGAAGGCGGGATGTACCGGGGCACCATCCTGCCCCTGAAGGCGTCGGGCCACACCTTCAACGAGGAGGTGGACACGCAGCCGGTCAGCTGGCGCCAAATCGAACTGCGCATCGATGCGGTGGTCCACAGCGCCGCGGACACGCGCGAGCTCGGCGTCGAGATCGGCGACATCATCGCCATCGATCCGCAGCCGGAGTTCATGGACTCCGGGTTCATCGTCTCGCGCCACCTGGACGACAAGGCCGGGGTGGCGACCATGCTCGCCGCACTGGAGTGCATGATCCGGGAGGAGCGGACGCCGACGGTCGACATTTGGTGGCTGTTCACCATCGCCGAGGAGGTCGGCCACGGCGCCTCGTCCGTGCTGGTCCCCGACGTCGCCTCGATGGTCACCGTCGACAACGGCGCCACCGCGCCCGGTCAGAACTCGTCGGAGTTCGGCGTCACCATCGCCATGGCCGACCAGACCGGGCCGTTCGACTGGCACCTGTCGCGCAAGCTGGTTCAGCTGGCCCGCGATCACGACATCCCGCACCAGAAGGACGTGTTCCGCTACTACCGCTCGGACTCCGCCTCGGCGCTGGAGGCCGGGGCCGACATCCGCACGGCGCTGGTGACCTTCGGCATCGACGCCAGCCACGGCTATGAGCGCATCCACCAGAGCGCCCTCGTCGACCTCGCCCGGCTGCTGATCGCCTATGCCGAGAGCGAGGTCGAGATCGAACGGGACCTGCGGCCCCTGAGCGGGATCAAGGGCTTCACGCACCAGCCGGTGGATGGCGGCGACCCGCCCCAGTGAGGACGGACCCAGGCCCGGGCCGGGCGTCCATCCCGGACGCACACCCTCGCACGCCTGCTTGCCAGCGGGGCCGATCGGCGACACCATCCGGGGCAATCAGGCGCGGCAGCGGCCCGGGGGGGCATATGGACACGACGCTCGGCCTTCCGGCCATCCGGACGATCACCCTTGCAACCCCGTTCGGCTGGCTGGCCGACGGCTGGCGGGATCTGCTGAAGGCGCCGGGACCGCTTCTGCTGTACGGCCTGGTCGTCGCGGTCGCCAGTTTCGCGCTCTGCTACGGCGTCTACGTCACCAACGGGACCTTCTGGGTCCTGACCCTGACGATCGGGTTCGTCATCATCGCCCCGATCCTCGCCATGGGCCCCTATGAGGCGGGCCGCCGGATCGACCGGGGAGAACGGCCCACCCTTGGTCAGGTCTTCTTCGTCCGCTCGGCCTTCCGGCAGGATGTCGCCTACCTCAGCCTGCTTCTGGTGCTGCTCTACTTCCTGTGGAGCCGTGTGGCGCAGATCGTCTACGGCCTGTCGACCTACCAGATTCACCGCGACGTGGATTCCCTGGTCGCCTTCGCCGTCGGAACGAGCGAGGGGCGCGCCATGCTCCTGACGGGATCGGTGATCGGCGGCGTCATCGCCTTCGTGACCTACGCCCTGGTGGTCGTGTCCGCGCCGATGCTGCTCAAACCGGAGTCCAATGTGTTCGCGGCGGTGGCGACCAGCGTCCGCGCCGTCAACGCCAACTTCTTTCCCCTGCTGCTCTGGGCGGTGATCATCACCCTGCTGCTGCTGCTTTCGGCGGCGACCGGTTTTCTCGCCCTTGTCGTGGTTTTCCCGTGGCTGGGCCTCGCCAGCTGGCGCGCCTACCGCAGTCTGACCGACGATCACTGACGGCCCGTCGGCGCTGGCATTCGGCGGCGGGGCCGGCTTTGGGCCAGTCTCTTGATTTCCAAGGGGAAGGTTCTGGCGGAGACGGAGGGATTCGAACCCTCGGTACCCCTTACAGGGTACGACGATTTAGCAAACCGTTGCCTTCAGCCACTCGGCCACGTCTCCGGCAGGCGGCGTGGATAGCGGAGCGCGCGGGCGGGCGCAACGGGTCCCGACAAAAGGCGGCTGAGGCAGACCACCGTTAACGCGACAGTGAGAGGCCCTGTGCAAGCTGGCGGCCAACCCTGCCCGTGCGAGTCCAGATTGACCGACGCCGCCAGCCGACTTTCGTTC
>NZ_JAVHLH010000181.1 GCF_031082345.1 Brevundimonas sp.
GACCCCGAAGGCCAGCGGCCGCCCGGGGCCGAACTCGGCCGTCCGCCCGCCGGGGCGACCGGCTTGCGGGTGCAGGCGCTGCGCTGGTCGTCCGGCGGGCGGACGGCCGAGTTCGGCCCCGGGCGGCCGCTGGCCTTCGGGGTCGTTCAGGACTGAAGGGTCGCACCGGGCCGGCCTTCTCCCGCGCCGTCGGAACGGCTAAGTCCTCTCCATGATCGGAAGACTGAACCACGTCGGCGTCGCCACCCCCTCCATAGAGGCCAGCGTCGCCCTGTACCGCGACCTGCTCGGCGCGACGAAGGCGCACGCGCCCTTCGACCTCCCGGCCCAGGGCGTGCGCGTCTGCTTCATCGACCTGCCCAACAGCCAGATCGAGCTGATCGAGCCGCTCGGCGACGACTCGCCGATCCACGGCTTCCTGGCGAAGAACCCGAAGGGCGGACAGCATCACGTCTGTTTCGAGGTCGAGGACATCCTCGCCGCCCGCGACGCCCTCAGGGCGAAGGGGGCGACCATCCTCGGCACGGGCGAGCCGCGCATCGGCGCCCACGGCACGCCGATCATCTTCGTCCACCCCAGGGACATGGGCGGGGTGCTGGTCGAACTGATGGAAACCCCGAAAGACGGAGCGCACTGATGGACATGCCGATCGGGCCCGTCACCATGCTGGCCATCTACATCGTCTGCTGGTGGGTCGTGCTCTTCGCCGTCCTGCCGCTGGGCATGTCCCAGGGCGCGCAGGAGCGTCCGACCGACGGGGCCCAGTGGGGCGCGCCGGCCGAGCCCCGGCTGAAGCGGAAATTCATCACCACCAGCTGGGTCTCGCTGATCGTCTGGGCCGTGGTCATGGTCCTGATCTTCATCGGCTGGATGCCCCTGCCGGACCTCGCCCCGCCCGGAAGCTGACGCCATGACCGACCGACTGTTCGTGCTCAATCCGGACTGGACCGACGACGAGGGCGGGCCGTGGTTCTGTCCGGCCGGCGCCTTCGTCGAGGGCGTGCTGGCCTTCTATCCGGCTCTCAAGTCCCATCTCGACATCACCCGTCTGGACCACCCCCGTCCGCGCCTGCCGGTGATCGCCCTGGTCGGCGAGGATCACCAGTCCTGCCCGATCCTGATCCTCGACGGCGAGTTCGACTGGCCGGCGGCAGACCATCGAAAGCACCGGCCGCCGCTTCCTCCAGGATCACGCCATCATCCCCTATCTCGCCGCCCGATACGGCGTCGGCCGGCCGCATCCGTGAGGCAATCTGTGCGTTTGACGCGGACCGCCTAGCTTTCGCCCCGCCCGAGCGGCTAAAGCGGTGACTTACCTCTGTCTCCGGATTCCGCCCATGCGCCTGTCGCGCTACTTCCTGCCCACGCTCAAAGAAGCGCCCTCGGACGCCCAGATCGTCTCGCACCAGCTGATGCTGCGCGCCGGCCTGATCCGCCAGGAGGCGGCGGGCATCTACGCCTGGCTGCCGCTGGGCCTGCGCGTGTTGCGCAAGATCGAGCAGATCGTGCGCGAGGAGATGAACCGCGCCGGCGCCATCGAAATCCTGATGCCGACCCTGCAACTGGCCGATCTGTGGCGTGAGAGCGGCCGCTACGACGACTACGGCGACGAGATGCTGCGCATCAAGGACCGTCACGACCGCGACCTGCTCTTCGGCCCCACAGCCGAGGAGGTCGTGACCGAGATCTTCCGGGCCTATGTGAAGAGCTACAAGGCCCTGCCGCTGAACCTCTACAACATCCAATGGAAGTTCCGCGACGAGCGTCGCCCGCGCTTCGGCGTCATGCGCGGCCGCGAGTTCCTGATGAAGGACGCCTACAGCTTCGACATCGACGAGGCCGCCGCGCGCAAATCCTACAACCGGATGTTCGTGGCCTATCTCAACACCTTCGCCCGCATGGGTCTGAAGGCGGTGCCGATGAAGGCCGATCCGGGCCCGATCGGCGGCGATCTCAGCCACGAGTTCATCGTCCTGGCCGACACCGGCGAGAGCGAGGTCTTCTGCGACCGCAAGCTGGTCGAGATGCCGGCCCCCGGCGGCGACGTCGACTGGGATGACCTGCAGGCCGTGGTTGACGGGCGCACCGCCCTGTACGCCGCGACCGAGGACATGCACGACGCCGCCCGCTTCGAGCGCGAGACCGCCGAGGGCGACCGCCTGTCGGCCCGCGGCATCGAGGTCGGCCACATCTTCTATTTCGGCACCAAATATTCGGCCCCGATGAAGGCGAAGGTCGCCGGGCCAGACGGCAAGGATGTCGAGATCCACGGCGGCTCCTACGGCGTCGGCGTGTCGCGTCTGCTGGGCGCCATCATCGAGGCCGGCCACGACGAGTCTGGCATCATCTGGCCCGACGCCGTGGCCCCGTTCGACGTCGTCGTCATCAACCTGCGCAGCAGCGACGCGGCCTGCTCCGCCGCCTGCGAGGACGCGGTCGCCAAACTCGAGGCCGCCGGCAAGGAGGTGCTCTACGACGACACCGACGAGCGGCCGGGCGGCAAATTCGCCACCGCCGACCTGATCGGCATTCCGTGGCAGCTGACCATCGGGCCCAAGGGCCTCGCCGACGGCGTCGTCGAGCTCAAGCGCCGCGCCACCGGCGAGAAAATCTCCGTTCCCCTGGACGAAGCCATGGCGAGGCTGACCGCATGACGGACGCGACGGCGCCCGCCCGCCCGACCAAACCGGCCGGCCCCTTCTCGGCCTGGGAGTTCGGCCTCGCCCTGCGCTATCTGCGGGCCCGGCGGCGCGAGGGCGGCATCGCCCTGATCGCCATCATCTCCTACGTCGCCATCGCCCTCGCGGTCATGGCCCTGATCGTGGTGATGAGCATCATGGCCGGCTTCCGCAACGAGCTGCTGGACCGGATGCTGTCCTTCAACGGCCACATGTACGTCCAGGGCCAGGTGCTGGTCTCGCCCGACCGCGACGCCGCCCTCGAACGCATCGCCGCCGTGCCCGGCGTGGTCAGCGTCACCCCCCTGACCGAAAGCCAGAGCATCGTCCGCGCCGCCGGCGTGACCACCGGCGCCATGGTCCGCGGCATCCGCCCCGGCGACCTCGGGTCCATGGCCTATGTCAACAACAGCCTCAGCGACGAGGCGCGCCGCTCGTTCGGTCAGGGCCCCTACGGCGGCGACAACATTCTGATCGGCAAGGCCCTGGCCGACGGCATGGGCCTGGGCGTCGGCGACCCGATCACCCTCTATTCGCCCACCGGCGCCGACAGCGCCTTCGGCAACCTCGGCGGGCTGGAGAAGACCTACCGCGTCGGCGGCACCTTCAGCTCCGGCACCGCCGACTTCGACCGCGCCTTCATCTTCATGCCGCTGGAGCAGGCCCAGCTGTTCTTCGCCAAGGAGGGCGTCTGGGACGTCATCGAGCTCAAGGTCGCCGAGCCCGACCGCGTCGGCGACCTTCTGGTCCCGGTGCGCGAGGCCGCAGGCCGCAGCGCCATCGTCAGCGACTGGCGCGACCGCCTCGCCGCCTTCTGGGGCGCGCTCAAGGTCGAGCGGGTGGCCATGAGCATCATCCTCGGCCTCGTCGTCGCCATCGCCGCCCTGAACATCATCTCCGGCATCGTCATGCTGGTGAAGAACAAGACCCGCGACATCGCCATCCTGCGCACCGTCGGAGCCAGCCAGATGTCCATGCTGCGCATCTTCTTCATCTCCGGCGCCGCCATCGGCGTGGCGGGCACCGTCACCGGCCTCGTGCTCGGCCTGCTGTTCTGCCTCAACATCGGCGCCATTCAGCATTTCCTCGAGGCCCTGTTCCAGGTCCAGCTGTTCGACGCCGACGTCTACATGCTCGAGTCCATCCCGGCCGAGGTCGACCCGATGGACGTCCTCTGGGTCACCCTGTGGTCGGTGTTCATGTCCTGCGTGGCCAGCCTGCTGCCCTCGTGGCGCGCCGCCAAGATGGATCCCGTGGAGGCCCTGCGCTATGAGTAAGGCCCCCAAGACGGCCGCCCGCGCCGGGGCCGGGGTCGCGCCCGTGCTCTCGGTCCGCGGCGTCACCCGCACCTATCAGTCCGCCGCCGGTCCCCTGACCGTGCTCAAGGGCGTCGATCTCGACCTGATGCCCGGCGAGGTGGTCGGCCTGATCGGCCCGTCGGGCTCCGGCAAGTCGTCCCTGCTGCACGCCGCCGGCCTGCTGGAGCGCCCCACGTCCGGCGAGATCCGCATCGACGGCCGGGACGTCGGCGACCTGCCCGAGCGCGCCCGCACCCACATCCGCCTTGCCAGCATCGGCTTCGTCTACCAGTTCCACCATCTGCTGGCCGAGTTCGACGCCCGCGACAACGTCGCCCTGCCGCTGCGCATCGCCGGCGTCGGCCAGGCCGAGGCCCGCGCCCGCGCCGCCGAGGTTCTGACCGCCCTGGGCCTGGGCGAGCGCCTGACCCACCAGCCGGCCCAGATGTCGGGCGGGGAGCAGCAGCGCGTCGCTGTGGCCCGCGCCTTGGCCAACCGGCCGCGCCTGCTGCTGGCCGACGAGCCGACCGGCAACCTCGACCCGGCCACCAGCCAGACCGTGTTCGAGGCCCTGCACCGCCTGGTCAAGGACACCGGCGTCGCCGCCCTGATCGCCACCCACAACATGGAGCTGGCCGGTCACATGGACCGCGTCTTCGCCCTCAAGGACGGCCACCTCGAGGAACGCCCGGCCGAGAGCCACGAATACTAGGACTAAAAAATCCGCTCATCCCGGCGACCCGAAGGGCGGCGCGTAGCAGCCAAAGCCGGGACCCAGTCCTGTCCAGCAGGCGTCTATGTTTCGGGACTTGCGGCTCGCCCGCTATACCGCCGGCCCGTCACCCAAAGCTCTGGGTCCCGGCTTTCGCCGGGATGAGCGGAGCGGGGATGGTCGCCGACCGCCCCGATCACCCCGAGCTGATCGTCCGCATCAGCGTCGCGGCGTTGATCTGGAAGGCCACCACGGTCTGGGCCACATTGATCAGGGTCAGCAGCACGAACTCGGTGTTGGCGAACATGCTGAAACCCGCCACGCCGGACGCGCCCAGGGTGAACAGCACGATCTGCACCACGGCCACCAGACCGATCAGCAGGGCTTCGTTGATCTGGTTCACCCCCGGCTTGGACACCTTGAGCTGTTCGGCCATGGCGACGATGGCCGCGGCGAGCATCAGGATCTCGACCCACGCCAGCTTGTAGCCATTGATGTCGAACAGGATCGCCCGCGGGTCCTTGAAGATCAGCTGGCCGGCGATGAACAGGATCAGGATAAGAACGAAGCCGGGCAGGAACCGGAACAGACCGCCGTTGTCGCGGTGCCCCTTGTCGTTCCGCCCCACGACGGCGGCCTCCGCTACCTCATCCATGGTTCGCCCTCCCGATGGTTAACGCCCGAAGCTACGCGGTTCCGGCGCGGAGGCGCAAGGCCGCTCGCGGGGCAGGGGAGGTGCGGCAGGGAGCGCCCGCTATTTCTTGCCCGGAACCTGGGTGAAGGGCGAGGTGCCCACCGACACGGCCGGCTTGGGCTTCTCCGCCTTCGGTTTGCGGATTTCCTTGTTGCTGCGTGCTTGACCCTTGGCCATGACCGTCATCCCGCGACGCCGGCCGCCGGAAGGGCGGGTGACTGGCGGCGTCGTCCGCCCTTGTACGCCACCACCGGCCGAAAGGCCGCATCCAATCATCGGGGCATTCGCCGGCTCGAGGCTTGAGATATTGCAGTTCGGTGTTTCGGGAAACCGGTGTAGCGTACCGCCTTGGTTGTGCGTTCCCTTCGTGGGCGTGTCACATCGCGACCCCGGCGCACCGCTCATTCCGTTCGTCTTCGCCGGACGTAAACAGGCTCCGGGAGGGGCGCGCCATGTCTCGCATTGCCGTTATTGGACTGACCGCCGTCATCCTCACCGCCTGCGGGCCTGCGGATCAGACGCCGGCCGCCGGATCCGCCGCGCCGACCCCGGCGCAGGCGGTCACGCCCGCGGCGGAGCCGCCG
>NZ_JAVHLH010000182.1 GCF_031082345.1 Brevundimonas sp.
CTCTCCCCGGGGTGGCCGTGCGTCCAACGCGCGCGGCGCTTGATGTAAACGGTTTCATCAAACACCCGCCGCCGTCCAGATGTTTCACGGGCGCCGTAACCAAAAGTGGCCGCCCGGCGTCGACGAGCCTGGCGGTCCCCGGCCCTTTTCGGTGGTGACGACGGAACGCGGGTGGTGTTCAACACCTTTGGCCGCAGGCTTTGGCCTTGGTGAGGGTTGAGCTTGACCGTCCAGATTCCCGAGTCCCGACAGGCCGCGAACGAGGCCGCCGAATGGTGGCGCGGCGCGGTCATCTATCAGGTCTATCCGCGCAGTTTCGCCGACACGAACGGCGACGGCGTCGGCGATCTGAAGGGGGTGACGGACCACCTCGACCACATCGCCTCCCTGGGCGTCGACGCCGTCTGGCTGTCGCCCTTCTTCACCTCGCCGATGAAGGATTTCGGCTACGATGTGGCCGACTACCGCGATGTCGATCCGGTCTTCGGGACCCTCGCCGACTTCGACGCCCTGATCGACAAGGCGCACCGGCTGGGCCTGCGCATCATCACCGACCTGGTCCTGGCCCACACTTCGGACCAGCACGCCTGGTTTCGCGAGAGCCGTCAGTCGCGCACCAATCCGAAAGCCGACTGGTACGTCTGGGCCGACGCCAGGGCGGACGGCTCCCCGCCGTCGAACTGGCAGTCGGTGTTCGGCGGTCCGGCCTGGACCTGGGACGCCCGGCGCGGCCAGTACTACATGCACAATTTCCTGCCGGAGCAGCCCCAGCTGAACCTGCATCGCCCGGAGGTGCAGGACGCGCTGCTGGACGTGGCGCGCTTCTGGCTTGACCGCGGCGTCGACGGCTTCCGCCTCGACGCCATCAATTTCTCGATGCACGACCCCCGGCTTAGGGACAATCCGCCCCTGCCGCCCGGCGGCAAGCGCACCCGGCCGTTCGACTTCCAGGACAAGGTCCACAACCAGTCCCAGCCCGAAATACCCGACTTCCTCAAGCGGATCCGCGCCCTCACCGACGGCTACGGCGGCCGCTTCACCGTGGCCGAAGTCGGCGGCGACCACGCCGATCGCGAGATGCAGGCCTTCACCGTCGGCGACGACCGCCTGAACAGCGCCTACGGCTTCCTCTACCTCTACGCTCCGGCCTTGAACGACCAGCTGGTGCGCCAGGGCGCCGAAGCCTGGCACGGCCGCGACGGCCAGGGCTGGCCGTCCTGGGCCTTCTCCAACCACGACGCGCCGCGGGCCGTTTCGCGCTGGGCCGGCGAGCGCGACCCCCGGGCCTTCGCCGGCATGGCCATGCTGTTGCTGATGTGCCTGCGCGGCAATGTCTTCATCTACCAGGGCGAGGAGCTGGGCCTGCCCCAGGCCGAGGTGCCGTTCGACCGGCTGGTCGACCCCGAGGCCATCGCCAACTGGCCCCAGACCCTCGGCCGCGACGGCGCCCGCACCCCCATGCCGTGGTCGGCGGACCGGCTCCACGCCGGCTTCTCGACCGCCGAGCCGTGGCTGCCCGTCGACCCCCGCCACCTCGGCCTCGCCGTCGACCGGCAGGAGGCCGATCCCGGCTCGATGCTGCATCTGACCCGGCGGCTGGTCGCCCTGCGCAAGGCCCATCCGGCCCTGGCCCGGGGCGAGATGCGGCTGATCGACAGCGCCCCCGGCCTGTTGGCGTTTGAACGCGTCCTGGACGGCGAACGCCTGCTCTGCGCTTTCAATCCGGGCGAACAGGCGATCGACTGGACGGCGCCGGCCGGCTGGCGGGTCGTCGAGGCGATCAACCTCGAAGCCGGGACCGGGAACGCCCTGCCGCCGATGGCCGCGATGGTTCTGTCAGACACGGCCGGATGACCCCGCCGTCCGGGTGCGGCGGCTCACGTTTGGTTTCCCGCCGATGGCAGGCGGGCGAGATTTGCGGCAAACCTCGCGCGTTCGCGCCGCCGCAAGCGACGCCGGGCGCGTTCGTTTTGCGTGGAGCAGGCCCCGATGTTGAACCGCCGTTCCCTGATGTCGGGGACCGCCGCCGTCTCGGCCCTGCCGGCCGTGGCCTTCGCCCGGGACGCCGCGCAGGACCCGGCCCCGACGGGCCCTCAGCCCGGCGCCGCCAGCGCCGCCTCGCCCGAGGGGGTCATCTCCGTCGAGGTGACCGCCGACAAGGACGGCTTCGTCTCGTACGCCGTCAGCCGCCTCGGCCGGCCGGTCATCGCCCCCTCCCGCCTCGGCTTCCTGCTGACCGACGCCCGCAAGCTGGAGCGCGCCTTCGGCATCCTGAGCCAGACCGTCGCCAGCCACGACGACACATGGGAGCAGCCGTGGGGCGAGCGCCGCTTCATCCGCAACCGCTACACCCAGCTGCGCGTCGAGCTGCAGGAGCGCTGGGGCCTGATGCGCCGCATGGACGTGGTCTTCCGCATCCATGACGACGGCCTCGGCTTCCGCTGCGAGTTCCCGGAACAGCCCAATCTGACCACCGTCAGCATCGGCGCCGAGCTGACCGAGTTCACCGTCGCCGATCCGGGCACGGCGTGGTGGCTGCCCGCCTTCGAGTACAACCGCGCCGAATATCTCTACAACCGGACCCCGATCTCGGCGGTCGGCGTCAGCCAGACCCCCCTGACCATGCGGCTCGACGACGGCACGCACCTGTCGATCCACGAAGCCGCCTTGGTCGACTATTCGGGCATGAACCTGCGCCGGGTCGAGGGCGGCAAGTTCCGCGCCATGCTGACCCCCGGCCTGACCAGCGCCGCCGTCGTGCGCCAGACCCCCTTCCACACGCCCTGGCGCACCATCCAGATCGCCGACCAGGCCGGCGGCCTCGTCGAATCCAGCCTGATCCTGAACCTCAACGAGCCCAACAAGCTGGGCGACGTCAGCTGGTTCAAGCCGATGAAATACGTCGGCATCTGGTGGGACATGCACCTCGACACCCGCAGCTGGAACTCGGGTCCCAAGCACGGGGCCACCACCGAATACACCCTCAAGCACATCGACTTCGCGGCCGAGCACGGTTTCGGCGGGGTGCTGGTCGAGGGCTGGAACGTCGGCTGGGACGGCGAGTGGTTCGGGACCGGCTGGGGCTACAGCTTCACCCAGGCCTATCCCGACTTCGACATCGAGCGGGTCGCCGCCTACGCCCGGCAGAAGGGCGTCGAGATCGTCGGCCACCACGAGACCGGCGGCAACGCCTTCCACTACGAGAAGCAGCTCGAGGCCGCCTTCGCCCAGATGCAGCGCTTCGGCTGGCATTCGGTCAAGACCGGCTATGTCGCCGACGCCGGCGGGGCCCATGTCACCGGCCCGGACGGCGAGGCGCATCTGGCCTGGCACGAGAGCCAGGCCATGGCCCGCCACCACCAGACGGTCGTCGAGACGGCGGCGAAATACCAGGTGGCGGTCAACGCCCACGAGCCGATCAAGGACACCGGCCTGCGCCGGACATATCCCAACACCATCACCCGTGAGGGCGCGCGCGGCATGGAGTACGCCGCCTGGGGCCAGCCCGGGAACCCGCCCGAACACGAGCCCAACCTGGTCTTCACCCGCCTGCTGGCCGGGCCGATGGACTATACGCCGGGCATCTTTGGCATGGAGACCCGCATCCCCGAGGGGGTGGCCACCACCTGGGCCAAGCAGCTGGCGCTCTATGTGGTCATCTACAGCCCGCTGCAGATGGCCGCCGACCTGCTGGAGAATTACGAGGCCAACCCCGGCCCGTTCCAGTTCATCAAGGACGTGGCCGTCGACTGGGAGGAGACCCGGGTGCTGTCGGGCGAGGTCGGCGACTTCGTCGTCATCGCCCGCAAGGACCGCAATGCCGACCAGTGGTTCCTCGGCGCCGTCACCGACGAGGCACCGCGGGTGCTGACGGCGCCTCTGGCCTTCCTCGATCCCGGCCGCCGCTACCGCGCCGAGATCTACGCCGACGGGCCCGGCGCAAACTACGCCACCCGCCGCGAGGCCATCGACATCACCACCCGCGAGGTGACCTCGGCCAAGGTCCTGACCCTGCGGCTCGCCCCCGGCGGCGGACAGGCCATCCGCTTCGTGCCCCTGGGAAGTGCCCGTCGTTGACGACCGCTGTCGACCTCAGGGCCGATAGAGAAGAAGGATGACGGACGCGACGCCCGGCGCTAACCAGACCCCATGACCGTCCAGGGCCCCGTCCTCGTCACCGGCTCGGCCGGCTTCATCGGCTTTCATACCGCCCGGCGCCTGCTGGCGCGCGGCGAGACGGTGATCGGCGTCGACAACCTGAACCACTACTACGACCCGGCCCTCAAGCACGCCCGGCTGGAGCGGCTGCAGGCCGAGCCGAACTACATTCACCACACCCTCGACCTCGCCGACCGGACCGGCATGACGGCCCTGTTCGCCGACCATTCGCCGCGCCGCATCGTCCACCTCGGGGCCCAGGCGGGCATCCGCTACAGCGTCGAGAACCCCGAGAGCTACGTCGACTCCAACGTCGTCGGCTTCCTGACCGTGCTGGAGGGCGCGCGCGCCGTCCGCGCCGAGCATCTCGTCTTCGCCTCGACCAGTTCCGTGTTCGGCGCCTCGGCCGCCCTGCCCTTCTCGGTCCAGCAGGGCGTGGCCCATCCGCTGAACGTCTATGCGGCGACCAAGATCGCCAATGAAGCGATGGCGCACTCCTACGCCTACATCTTCGGCATCCCCTCGACCGGCCTGCGCTTCTTCACCGTCTATGGCCCGTGGGGCCGGCCGGACATGGCCCTGTTCAAATTCACCCGCGCCATCCTCGAGGGCCGGCCGATCGACGTCTATGGCGAGGGGGCGATGGAGCGCGACTTCACCTTCGTGGACGACATCGTCGACGGGGTGGTGGCGGCGCTGGACGACGTCCCCGCCAGGGATCCCGCGTGGCGCGCCGAGGCGCCGGGCCAGGCGACCAGCGGCGTCGCGCCGTGGCGGATCCTGAACCTGGGCGCCGGGCGGCGCGAGAAACTCTCGCGCTACATCTCGGTGCTGGAAGAGGCCATCGGCCGCAAGGCGATCCTCAACATCCTGCCGACCCAGGAAGGCGAGATGACGCGCACCGAGGCCGACATCAGCGAGACCCGCGACGCCCTCGGCTACGAGCCGAAGACGCCCATCGATGTCGGCGTCGGTCAATTCGTCGACTGGTACCGCGACTTCTACGGCGTCTGAGACAAACGAAAGGGCGGAACCGTCGCCGGCCCCGCCCTTCGCTGTCGTCGTCGTTCGTTCGGTTACTCGACCGGACGGCCTTCGCTGTCGACCACCTGCACGTCGCCATAGCCGAGGGCGCGGATCTTCGGCTCGATCGTCGCCCGATCGCCCACGATCACCCAGGTGGTCGGGCCGCCGCCCACGATGGTCCGCGCCGCCTCGGTCGCCCGCCGGGCGTCCATGCTGCTGACCTGCTGGGCGTAGGTGTCATAGTAGTTTTCCGGCACGCCCCAGACGACCATGTTCTGGAGCTCGCCGGCGATGGCGCCGTTGGTCTCCCAGTTGCCGGCCAGGCCCTGCACCATATTGGCGCGCGCCGCCTGGATCTCGACGTCGGTCAGCGGACGCGAGCCGACCACATCGCTGAACTCGCGGCGCAGCTCGGCCATGCTCTCGGCCGTCTTGTCCGACTGCACCCCGGCGCTGACCATATAGACCCGGTCGCCGCGGCCGAAGGGCACGCCGCCCCCGGCCCCGTAGGACCAGCCCTTGTCCTCGCGCAGGTTCATGTTGATGCGGCTGGTGAAGGCCCCGCCGAGGGCGGTGTTCATCGTGTCGATGGCCGCTTCGGTGGTCGGATCGAAGGCCGGGACCGTGCGGCCCGCCAGGATGGTCGACTGCGGGCCGGCCCGGTCGACGATCAGGATGCGCGGCAGGCCGGCGGCCTCGGGGGCGTCGGCCGGGCCCGGCTTGGCCGGCATCGCCGAGG
>NZ_JAVHLH010000183.1 GCF_031082345.1 Brevundimonas sp.
GGTGCGCTACGCCCGCTGCGGGGGCGAGGCCATGGCCGTGGCGGTGCGCATCGCCCGCGCCGCCGCCGGCCGAGGCCGACATGTGGCCGGATGGGCTGGTCCCGATGTGCTTCCAGACGCCGGCGACGGAGGACGGCTGGGCCCGCGACAAGGTGCTGGAGGCGGCCGCGGCCTGGGAGGCCGTGGCCAGGGTCGATTTCGACATCCGCGCCGATTGCGCCGGGAGCCCGACCACGGGGCCGGAGCGGCGCATTCCTATCCGCATCGTCCACGATCCGGAGCTGTTCGCCTCGGCCAGCCACCTGGGGGTCAATCTGGTGCGCGGGGGGACCATCACCCTGAACGCCGAATACCTGGTCACCAACCGCATCTGCGGACGGCGCGGCAGCGAGGGGCGGGACGGCTGTTTCTACGCCGACGCCCTGCACGAGCTGGGGCACGGACTGGGGTTCAGCCACGACCACGTCAGCCCGCGCGCGCCGGACTGCGTGGCGCGGATGAGCACGCCCGAGCCAGTGGTGGCGGAAGAGACCTATTACGACGCCGCCTCGATCATGAACTACTGCAACCCGGACCGCTGGAAGGGCGAGCTGAGCCCGGCTGACATCTGTTCGATCCGGGCGGCCTATGGCGACCGCGAGGGCCGGCGCCCGACGCGAGCCAGCTGCTATGCGATGACGGGTGCGGCGCCGCGTCGGCCTTGACCGGCGGCGACGACGAACCCTAGCGTGCCGTCGCCCGTCCGACGGTTCGGCGGCTGTGGGGAGTGAACATGCGTCTTCGTCGTCTCGCCCGGGCGCTGCCCGCCTTCGTGCTGATCGCCGCCATCAGCGGACCCGTACTGGCCCAGGACGGGCTGACCTATCAGCAGCCGCCGGCGCCGATCGCCGACATCTTGGACAAGAAGCCGACGCCGACGCCGAGCCTGAGCCCGGACCGGACGACGCTGGCGCTGTTCGACCGGTCGAACCTGCCGCCGATCGCCGAGCTGGCCGAGCCGATGCTGCGGCTGGGCGGCTACCGGATCAATCCGCGCAACAACGGGCCGGCCAACAGCCGGGTCAGCTGGCTGACGGGGCTTAGCTTCCAGCCGGTGGCGGGCGGGCCGGCGCGGGCCGTGGCCCTGCCGGAGGGCGCGCGCTTCACCTCGCCGGGCTGGTCGCCGGACGGCCGGTCAGTCGCCCTGCTGATGGACGCGCCGACGGGGCTGGAGCTGTGGGTCGCGGACGTGGCCAGCGGCGCGGCGCGGCGGCTGACCGACCCCCGGGTCAATGCGGCGGCGGGCGGGGCCTATGACTGGACGCCCGACAGCGCCGGACTGGTGGTGCGGATGGTCCCGCAGGGCCGGGGCGCCGCGCCGGACGTGTCGCGGCCGCCGTCGGGTCCGACCGTCGAGGAGAGCATGGGGCGCACGGCCCCGGCCCGGACCTATCAGGACCTGCTGGGCAACGCGGGCGACGAGGCCCTGTTCGACCACTATTTCACCTCGCAGCTGACCCTGGTTCCGCTGCAGGGCGCGGCGCGGCCGCTGGCGGAGCCGGCGGTGCATCTGGGCGCGGGGGTGTCGCCGGACGGCCGCTTCGTGCTGCGGACCACGGTGAAGAAGCCCTACAGCTATGTCGTTCCGGCGCGGCTGTTCCCGACCGAGGTCACGGTGATCGACCTGCAGGGCCGGACCGTGCACCAGGTCGCCGACCTGCCGCTGCGCGACAACATCCCGACGCCGTTCGACGCCACGGCGCCGGGCCCGCGCTCGGTGGGCTGGCGCTCGGACGCGCCGGCGACCCTGGTCTGGGCCGAGGCCCAGGACGGGGGCGATCCGCGGACCGAGGCCGAGGTGCGCGACCGGGTGTTCATGCTGGCCGCGCCTTTCACCGGTCAGCCGACGCCGCTGGTCGATCTGAAGGAACGCTACGGCGGCGTCACCTGGGGCGATGCGGACACGGCGCTGGTCTACACCCGCTGGTTCAACACCCGGCACGAGACGCGGCTGGTGGTCGATCCGTCGAACCCCGGGGAGGGCCGGGTGCTGCTGGAGCGGAACTATCAGGATCGCTACAACGATCCGGGCTTCCCGGTGACGGAGGCCAACGCCTCCGGCTTCCCGGTGGCGCGGTTCACCTCGGACGGCCGCATCCTGATGACCGGCGACGGGGCGACCCGCGAGGGCGAATATCCGTTCCTCGCCGCCATGGACCTGACCAGCGGCCGGACCGACCGGCTGTGGACCTCGGCCAGCGGCGACTATGAGAGCGTCGTCGGCATTCTGGACGACGACGCGCGGCGGCTGGTGACCCGGCGCGAGACCCGCAACGATCCGCCGAACCTGTATGTCCGCAATCTGGATGCGCAGGCCCCCGACGCCCTGACCCAGTTTCCCGATCCGGCCCCGCAGCTGGCGGGGGTGACGCGGCAGCTGATCACCTACACCCGCGACGACGGGGTGCAGCTGTCGGGGACGCTGTATCTGCCGGCCGGCTACGACAAGGACCGCGACGGCCCGCTGCCGCTGGTGATGTGGGCCTATCCGGCCGAGTTCACCGACGCCGCCGTGGCCGGTCAGGTGGTCGACACCGCCAACCGCTTCGTGCGGCCGGGCGGCTCCAGCCATCTGTTCCTGCTGACCCAGGGCTATGCGGTGCTGGACGATCCCTCGATGCCGATCGTCGGGGTCGACGGGGCCGAGCCGAACGACACCTATATCGAACAGCTCTCGGCCAGCGCGAAGGCGGCGGTCGACGCGGTGGTCGGGATGGGCGTGGCGGACCGCGACCGGATCGCCGTCGGCGGCCACAGCTACGGCGCCTTCATGACCGCCAACCTGCTGGCCCACACCGACCTGTTCCGCACCGGCATCGCCCGCTCGGGCGCCTATAACCGGACCCTGACGCCGTTCGGCTTCCAGGCCGAGCAGCGCACCTACTGGGAGGCGACCGACACCTATACGGAGATGTCGCCCTTCACCTACGCCAACCGGGTCAATGAGCCGATCCTGCTGATCCACGGCGAGGCCGACGACAACTCGGGCACCTTCCCGGTGCAGTCGGAGCGGTTCTATGCGGCGCTGAAGGGCCATGGCGCGACGGTGCGCTACGTCGTCCTGCCGCTGGAGGCGCACGGCTACCGGGCGCGGGAGTCGGTCGGCCACACCCTGTGGGAGATGACCCGCTGGCTGGATCAGTATGTGAAGGATGCGGGGCCGCGGTGAGGCCTGCCGGACCCAGACCCTGGAAGGCGTTGGCGAGGTTGCTGGTTCTTCTGGCAGCCGTTGGCGCCTTGCTGATCTTCGGGGTTATCGGGGTCGTGACCTATGACTGCCTTGCATTGGGGATGTGTCCCTAGGAACGGGAGGGACCTGCGCCTTGTCATCCCGGACGCCGCACAGCGGTGATCCGGGACGGGGCAGGGCTGCCATCTCACCTCCCGGAAATCGCGGCGCGATTGTCCGGGAGACGGGTGACCGTCGCAGTGTGGCCCGACCTGTCTCCCGGATAGCTGCCGGCGCAGCTTCCGGGAGGGTGAGTTTGGGGTCGGCGCGTCCCGGCTCTCCCCCCGGCTTTCGCCGGGGTTCGGCCGGGATGACAAGATCAGCGACTACCGCTTCTTGACCTCGCTCGCGTCGCCCGTGCCGCCGTCGGAGACGTCGCCGACGATGGGGTTCTCGGCCTGGATGCGCGGACGGCTCTGGCGCCAGCTGTCGAAGTCGGACGAGAATTTCTGGCGGCGTTCGCTGCGCCACTCGCTGTAGTCCTTGTCGAAGGCCGACAGCTGCTGTTCGCGCCAGTGCAGGTAGTCCGGCTCGAAGTCGTGATGCTGATGGCTCTGGCCGCCCATGCCGGGGCCCGAGCCTTCCCAGATCTGGGCGCCCGGGGCGTAGCCGTGGGTGGGGTAGCGCCCCGTCTCGCTCTGGCCGCTCCGACCCTGGGCGGCATAATGCTGGCCGCCGTAGCTGGACGGCCCATAGCCGGGCTCGGCGTAGCCCCGGGTCATCTGCGGACCGCGCTCGCCCGTGCGGGCGCCGTAGCCCTGTCCATACTGCGGGCCGCCCCAGGCCCGGGCGCCGTGGGCGTCGTAGCCTTCGCCATACCGGCCCTGCTGGTAGCTGTCCTGGGTCCAGGCCCCCGCGGGGCCGGAGGGGTCGCGGCCATAGGCCTGTTCCTCGCGGCGGAAGGCCTCGGCGGTGCGCCCGCCGTCGCCGCCGCCCCAGGTGGGCCGCTCTTCGGGGCGACGGTCGCGGGCCTCGTGGCGGAACTCGTCGCGGTCACGATCCGGACGGCCCGGTTCGTCGTGGGGTCGGAAGGGATTCTGCATCGCTGATCTCCTCTGATGGGAGACTGGAAAACCGGACCCGGCGGAGGATGTTCCGGGCCGGACGCGGCCTCACGAAGGTGTCAGCGTCGGAGCCGGTGCAACAATCCGGTTGCGCGCGCGTAGCTTATCTGGCCACGTTTTGTGGCGCGTTGCAGCAGGAGCCGTATGGCCTTCGACGAGATGTCAGGAGACGCGTCCGCCTATGGGACGGACGTCCGGGAGAGTTATCGGGGGCTGGCGCGCTGGCTCGCCGAGGCGCCCGAGGGCCTGCTGCAATCGCGCTCGCGCCAGGCCGAGCTGTTCTTCCGCCGCATGGGCATCACCTTCGCCGTCTACGGCGACGCGGAGTCGAGCGAGCGGCTGATCCCGTTCGACGTGGTGCCCCGGATCATCGGCGCGGCGGAGTGGGCCGGGCTGGAGGCCGGGCTGACCCAGCGGGTCAACGCCATCAACCTGTTCCTGGCGGACATCTATGGTCCGCAGGAGTGCCTGAAGGCGGGCGTGCTGCCGGCCGAACTGGTGCTGACCAATCCCCACTATGCGCCCGAGATGCAGGGCCGGCGGCCGCCGCGCGGGGTTTGGGTGCACATCGCCGGGGTCGATCTGGTCCGCACCGACGACGACGACTTCTATGTACTGGAGGACAATTGCCGCACGCCGTCCGGGGTCTCCTACATGCTGGAGAACCGCGAGATGATGATGCGGTTGTTCCCCGACCTGTTCGCCGACTATCCGGTGCGGCCGGTCGAGACCTATGCCGATATGCTGCTGGCCAGTTTGCGGGCCTGCGCGCCCGAGGCGGCGGGCAGCGATCCGACCATCGTGGTGCTGACGCCGGGGCCGTTCAACTCGGCCTACTATGAGCACAGCTTCCTCGCCGACAAGCTGGGGGTCGAGCTGGTCGAGGGGCGCGATCTGTTCGTCGACGACGGCCGGGTGTTCATGCGCACCACCCAGGGGGCCCAGCGGGTCGACGTCGTCTATCGGCGCATCGACGACGACTTCCTCGATCCGCTGACCTTCCGGCCGGATTCGGCGCTGGGCGTGCCCGGGCTGATGACCGCCTACCAGGCGGGCACGGTGACCCTGGCCAATGCGGTGGGAACGGGCGTGGCCGACGACAAGGCGGTCTACACCTACATGCCGGAGATCATCCGCTTCTTCACCGGCGAGGAGCCGATCCTGAAGAACGTGCCGACGTGGCGGTGCCGCGAGCCGGAGGCGCTGAAGCACGTCCTGGCGCATCTGGAGGAGCTGGTGGTCAAGGAGGTCGGCGGCTCGGGCGGCTATGGCATGCTGGTCGGGCCGGCGGCGTCGAAGACCGAGATCGAGGCCTTCCGCAAGCGGCTGATCAACGATCCGGACGACTTCATCGCCCAGCCGACCCTGGCGCTGTCGACCGCGCCGACGCTGGACAAGTCGGGCGAACTGGCGCCGCGGCACGTCGACCTGCGGCCGTTCGTGCTGTCCAGTCCCGAGGGGGTGAAGGTGGCGCCGGGCGGGTTGACGCGGGTGGCGCTGAAGCCGGGATCGCTGGTGGTCAACTCCAGCCAGGGCGGCGGGACCAAGGACACCTGGGTGCTGGATGTCTGAGGCTGTGCGCAC
>NZ_JAVHLH010000184.1 GCF_031082345.1 Brevundimonas sp.
TTGTCGTCTTCAAGCGGCGCTATGGTCGCGCTTCAACGATTCTCGCCCGGGGAGGGGCGTTCGACATGTTTGGCAATCTGCTTTCCAACTTCCGGACCACCGTCCTGCTGAGCCTCGTGCTGGCGGGCGTGATGATCTACGCCTTCGGCAGCATCGCGCCGGGCGGCTTCGACCTGATCTTCTGGCAGTCGGTGTTCCGCTGGACCCACGTGGTCGCCGGCATCCTGTGGATCGGCCTGCTGTGGTATTTCAACTTCGTCCAGATCCGGGTCATGCCGTCGATCCCGGCCGAGCTGAAGCCGGCCATCGGCAAGCACATCGCCCCGGAGGCCCTGTTCTGGTTCCGCTGGTCGGCCCTGGCCACCGTGGTCGCGGGTCTGGCGCTGGCGTTCAGCCGCGGGCACGCCTACGCCGTCGAGGTGCTGAGCTTCGGCCTCGTCGGCGGCCTGACCGAGGATCAGAAGGGCTACACCCTGCTGGGCATCGGCGTGTGGCTGGCCATCGTCATGTTCCTGAACGTCTGGGGCGTCATCTGGCCGAACCAGAAGCGGGCGCTGGGCATCGTCCCGGCCGAGGACGACGTCAAGGCGAAGGCGGCCCGGGTGGCCATGCTGGGCAGCCGCACCAACATGCTGCTGTCGCTGCCGATGCTGACCTCGATGGCGATGTACCAGACCCTGTTTGGCTGATCCCGGCCCATCCCTGGACGAACAGGTCCGCGCGGCCGATCCCGACCGCTGGCTGTCGAGCCGGTTCGTGGCGGACGCGCGGGCGCGGGCGGATCTGATCGCCCTGTACGCCTTCGAGGCCGAGTTGCTGGCCATCCCGACGCGGGTGACCCAGCCACTGCTGGCCGAGATGCGCTACGTCTGGTGGCGCGAGCAGCTGGACGGGGTGTTCGCGGGTGCGGCGCGCAAGGGCCATCCGGTGCTGGAAGCCCTGACGGATGTGGTCGGCCGGCGCGGCCTGGAGCGAGGTCCGTTCGACGCCCTGATCGCGGCGCACATCGGCCGGGTCCATGGCGAGCCGCACGATCTGGACGCCTTCTATGTGGGACCGATGCAGGCGGCGGTGCGGATTCTGGCCGGGCCGGGCCATGAGGCGGCGGTTGTCGAGGCGGGGCGGGTCTGGGGACTGACGCAGACCGGGCGAACCGAAGAGGCCCGGGCCGCCAGGTCGGGGGCGAAGGCCGCGCTCCGGAGGCTGCCCGTCGTCGCGTTCCCGGCCGTCGTCCATGTGACCCTGACGAATCCCGCCCGCAACGAGGCGATGAAGCGGCTACGTCTGGTCTGGGCTTCGGTGACCGGGCGTATCTGAACAGAAGCTTTGCGAAGCCGCTGGAGCGGGGCCATATGGCCTCCATGGCGATGCGGGGCGAACGAGCAGCGGGACGGCGAGGCGATTCGGTGGCCAAGGCGGCGCAGGGCGCGCCTTCGGCCGAACCGCCACAGGGCCCGCCGACCGGCCGCGCGCTGCTGGATCTGATGCGGCTGGTGAAGCGGTCGAATGCGCCACAGCTGCGTCTCAGGCTGATCGCGGCCATCGGCATGACGCTGGGGGGCAAGGCGCTGGGCGTGCTGGCGCCCCTGGTCCTCGGGGCGGCGGTGAACCGGCTGGCGGCGGGGCAGGGGACGGGCGTGGCCCTGGCCTGGGGCTTCGGCGCCTTCGCCATCGGATGGGCTTTCGTGCGGCTGCTCTCGGCCATCGCGCCCAACGCCTCGGATGTGGTGTTTGCGCCGGTGCGGTCGGCGGCCCAGCGGACGGCGGCGGCGGAGACCTTCGCCCATGCCCTGAGCCTGTCGCTCGACTTCCACCAGACCAAGCGGTCGGGGTCGCTGTCGCGGACCATGGACCGGGGCGCCCGGGCGGTCGACTTCCTGATGCGTATCCTGGCCTTCAACCTGATCCCGACAGGGGTCGAACTGGTGCTGGCGGCCGGGGTGCTGGCGGGGGTCTACGACTGGCGGTTCGGGGCCGTGGCCGTGGTCGTGGTGGCGATCTATGCGGCCGCCACCTTCGCCCTGTCCAACTGGCGGATCGAACACCGGCGCGAGATGAACGCGGCCGACACCCAGGCGGCGGGGGTCTCGGTCGACGCCCTGCTCAACTATGAGACCGTCAAGTCGTTCGGGGCCGAGGCGCGGGCCGCACGCATCTATGACGAGGCGCTGGGCGACTACACCCGCGCGGCGCTGAAGGCCAACAGTTCGCTGGCCCTGCTGAACGTGATCCAGGCCGTGATCATGAACCTCGGTCTCGCCGTGATGGCGGTGATGGCCGGGTTCGAGGCGGCGGCAGGCCGGATGGGCCCGGGCGACGTCACGGCGGCGGTGCTGATCATGATCTCGCTGTACGCCCCGTTGAATATTCTGGGATTCGCCTACAGGGAAATCCGCCAATCCTTCATAGACATGGAGGAGATGCTGAAGGTTACGCGTCAGACGCCGCAAGTCGCCGACGCGCCCGACGCCGCGCCTCTGCCGCGGCCCGCGGACGCGCGCGGCGCGGCCCTGGCCTTCGAACAGGTGGGCTTCCGGCACGACGCGCGGGCCAACGGGCTGGAGGACGTCAGTTTCGCCGCGCCGCCCGGAACGACGACGGCGCTGGTGGGCCCGTCCGGCTCCGGCAAGTCGACCATCGTCAAACTGGCCCTGCGCCTGCTCGATCCGCAGGAGGGGGCGGTGCTGATCGACGGCTTCGACGTGCGCAAGGTGACCCAGGAATCGCTGCGGGCGGCGGTGGCGCTGGTGCCGCAGGACGTGGCGCTGTTCAACGACACCATCCGCGCCAACATCGGTTTCGCCCGTCCCGACGCGGACGAGGCGGCGATCTGGGCGGCGGCCGACGCGGCCGAGCTGGACGATTTCATCCGCGCCCTGCCGCACGGTCTGGACACCATGGTCGGCGAGCGCGGGCTGAAGCTGTCAGGCGGAGAGCGCCAGCGGGTCGGCATCGCCCGGGCGCTGCTGGCCGACCCGTGCATCCTGATCCTCGACGAGGCGACCAGCGCGCTGGACAGCCGCACCGAGGCGGCGATCCAGAAGACCCTGCGCCGGGCCCGGACCGGCCGCACGACGCTGGTGGTGGCGCACCGGCTGTCGACCATCGCCGACGCCGACCAGATCCTGGTGCTGAAAGCCGGGCGGATCGTCGAACGAGGGGCGCACCACGAACTGGTGGCGCGCCAGGGCGGGGAATATGCGGCGCTGTGGCGCAAGCAGACGCGGGGCGCGCGGACCGACCGTCAGTCCGCCTGACCGAATTTCTTCGCAACCATGGACGCCAGCTGGGCCGAGACGGCTTCGCGCTGCTCGACCGCATCGGCCGGGAGGGTGTTGAGAAGCTGCAGCGACTGGATGTGCACCGACAGGATGCGCCAGTCGAAGCCGTGCTCGCCCGCCGCCCGATCGACCATGTCGCACAGGCTCGACGCCACGGCGCAGATTTCCTCCAGACCGAAGGGGCTGGCGGCGTCGATGATGTGATTGCCCGACTGATAGATGCGGCGGAGGCTCTCCGTCTTCTCGTCCGCCGTGGTCGGCTGCTGGAGGGCGGCCAGTTCGGCGATATGGCGGCTCACTTCCTGCGTCGCCTTGCCGCGCAACTTCGAGATGTTGTCACGGGCGCGGGTCAGGGCCACGCCCACCGCGATGCCCCCGGCCCCGTCGATCATCTTGGCGAGACGGGACTTGCGCCGGGAATGGGTGATCACGGTCATTGGCCGGCTCCGGCGGCGGTGGCCGCGGCGGCCTTCCGGGCTTCGAACTCGGCGCGACGGACGACGTCGGAGCGACGCTCGCGGCCGGGCGGCTCGCCTTCACGGAACCGGCGATCGGGGCCGAAATATTCGCCGACTTCCAGGAACGGGCGATTGTCCCGCGCGACCCAGACGATCCGCTCCAGCAGGCTGGTGGCGCTGAATGGCTTGGTGACGATGTAGTTGGCGCCGCAGTTGCGGGCCTTGTTGACCATGGATCGACGGATGTGGGCCGCCGTCATGATGACCGGAACGAAGGCGTTGGGCGGCCCCGAACGCCGCAGCCACTGGACCAGTTCGAAGCCGTCCACGCCCGGCATCTCGCAGTCGACCACCAGCAGGTCGATCTCGCTCTCGCCGAGGACCCCCATGGCCTCGGGGGCGCTGCGGCACGAATGGCGGGTGCGGATGCCGAAGCCCAGGAGGGCGCCGGTGGTGATCTCGGCGGAGAACGCCGAATCGTCCACCACCATGGTGACGGCCCCGGTCAGATTGATGATCGCGGTTTCACGGAGTGCTTCGCCGACAGAACCCATAGCGTACGCCCCAGTGAGATGCGAACTGCAACTCAGACTATAGGAAGCGTTGCCAGACAACCGTGGCTGAAGGGTTAACGAAACCCTCAGCCCATCCGGCCGATGGCGTAGAAGCGATCGGCGCGGGCCCGGCGAATCTGGTCGGGGGACAGGGCGGACAGCGCCGTCAGCTCCTCGGCCAGCGCATCGCCGACGGCCTGGATCGCGGCGGCCGGATCGGTGTGGGCGCCGCCGACCGGCTCGGGGACGATGCGGTCGATGATCTTCAGGTCCAGCAGGTCGGGGGCGGTGATCTTCATGGCCATGGCGGCGTCGCGGGCGCGGGCCCCGTCGCGCCACAGGATGCCGGCCGCGCCCTCGGGCGAGATGACCGAATAGATCGAATGCTCCAGCATCAGCACCCGGCCGGCGGCGGCGATGGCGATGGCCCCGCCCGAGCCGCCCTCGCCGGTCACCGTGGCGATCGAGGGCACGCCGAGAGTCAGGCAGCGTTCGGTGGAGCGGGCGATGGCCTCGGCCTGGCCGCGCTCCTCGGCGCCGAGGCCGGGATAGGCGCCGGCGGTGTCGACGAAGGTCAGCACCGGCAGGCCGTACTGTTCGGCCAGATCCATCAGGCGGACGGCCTTGCGGTAGCCCTCGGGCCGGGCCATGCCGAAATTATGGGTCAGGCGGGTCTGGGTGTCGTGGCCCTTCTCGTGACCCATGATCACCACGGGGGCGCCCCGGAAACGGGCGAGGCCGCCGAGGATGGCCTGGTCGTCGCCGAACTGGCGGTCGCCCTTGAGCTCGACGAAATCGGTGAACAGGCCTTCGCAGAAGTCGACGAAATGGGGCCGCTGCGGGTGGCGGGCGACCTGGGTCTTCATCCACGGGTCGAGCGCGGCGTAGGTCTTGCGGCGCAGCTGGTCGGCCTTCTTGCGCAGCTGTTCGACCTCGGCGTCGAACGAGCCGGAGGTCGAGGAGAGCAGGTTCAGCTCCTCGATCTTCGCCTCCAGATCGGCGATCGGCTTTTCGAATTCGAGGTAGTGCACGGCCATCAAGGCGTCCGGAACAGGCGCGCCACGCGGCGCATCGGGAGGCGGCGGAACCTAGTGGGGTCAACGCCGGGGGGCAAGCGGGGTTCAGTCCTTGCGGACCTCCCGCCCCGCGCTAGGGTGGACAATCGATAGGGGGCCAAATCAGATGAAATCCCAGGTGCCGTTTCGAGTCGCCATTCTCGTGATCGTGGCACTCGTCCTGATTATCATTGGTCAGTGGCTTCCCGAAGAGCGAACGCTTGGCCTCGATGCCAGCGCTCTAATCACCGACATTGGAACTTTTCTTCTCGGCCTTCTCGTTGTGCAGACTGTGCTTGATCACAAGGTCAGAAAAGATCTCGTAAGCGATGCGGTTGGCCGAGCAGTTCAAGGCTACAAAGCTGTACACAAAGGCGTTGTAGACATCGCTGTCGACAGCCGCACAACGGCCGGCGAGACATGCATGGACGACGGCGGCGTGGTCGTGATTTGCTTCAATCATAGCAAATCCCTCTTTGATAGAATTGAACCAAAACTCGTGGTGAGATCAGCAAAAGGGTTTAAGACGAAAGTCGTCCTGATGAGACCTCAAG
>NZ_JAVHLH010000185.1 GCF_031082345.1 Brevundimonas sp.
CTTCGCCCTCACCGACGACCAGCGCGCCATCCAGGACGCCGCCCGCGCCTTCGCCGACGCCGAACTGGCGCCGCACAGCGCCGAATGGGACGAGACCAAACATTTCCCCGTCGACGTCATGAAACACGCCGCCGAGATGGGCTTCTGCGGCATCTACACCGGCGAGGAGCACGGCGGCATGGCGCTGGGCCGGGTCGAGGCCGCGGTCATTTTCGAGGAGTTGTCGCGCGGCGACGTCTCCACCGCCGCCTTTATCTCGATCCACAACATGGCCACGTGGATGATCGACAAATTCGGCTCCGACGACCTGCGCGCCCGCTACGTGCCGTCGCTGGTCACCATGGAGAAGATCGCCTCCTACTGCCTGACCGAGTCCGGCTCCGGCTCCGACGCCGCCGCCCTGCGCACCACGGCGAAACTGGACGGCGACCACTGGGTCCTCAACGGCTCAAAGGCCTTCATCTCCGGCGCCGGGACCTCGGACGTCTATGTCGTCATGGCCCGCACCGGCGGCGATGGCCCCAAGGGCATCTCCACCTTCGTCGTCGACAAGGACGCGCCGGGCCTGTCCTTCGGGGCCCAGGAGAAGAAGATGGGCTGGAACTCCCAGCCCACCGCCATCGTCAGCTTCGACGACTGCCGCATCCCGGCGGCCAATCTGCTCGGCAAGGAAGGCGACGGCTTCCGCTACGCCATGATGGGCCTCGACGGCGGCCGGCTGAACATCGCCGCCTGCTCGCTCGGAGGCGCGCGCCTCGCGCTGGAGGCGGCGCAGGAATACGTCGCCAGCCGCAAACAGTTCGGCAAGCCGATCGCCGACTTCCAGAACACCCAGTTCAAGCTGGCCGACATGGCCACCCAGCTGGAGGCGGCCCGCCTGCTGGTCCTGCGCGGCGCCTGGGCGCTGGATACGAACCACCCCGAGAAGACCAAATGGTGCGCCATGGCCAAGCGCTTCGCCACCGACGCCTGTTTCCAGATCGCCGACGAGGCCCTGCAGCTGCACGGCGGCTACGGCTACCTCAAGGACTACCCGCTCGAACGCATCGTCCGCGACCTGCGCGTCCACCGCATCCTCGAGGGCACCAACGAGATCATGCGGGTGATCACCGCGCGGGAGATGATGCGGCAGTAGGTTGGATGACCGAACCGTGTTAGGCTGACCATAAATCTGGTCAGGAGTCTGCGATGCGGAAGGTGGGCGTTCTGGAAGCCAAGACCAATCTCTCGGCGCTGCTGGACGACGTAGAGGCGACAGGCGAGGTCATCGTCATCACCCGGCACGGCAAGCCCGTGGCGCGGTTGTCGCCGGAACGTCAAACGGAACAATCTCACCGGCGGCTGTCCGCTCGTGAACTGGCGGAGCGTGCCCGCGCATTTCGGGACAAGCAGGCGCCGGACCCGGAGTGGGCGGCTCTCTCGTGGGAAGAGCTGAAGGCCATCGCGCGCGATGAAGTTGATCGTTGACGCCTCGGCTGCGGCTTCGTGGCTGCTTGCGTCGCAGGCCACGCCGTCGTCAACGGAGCTGCTTGATCGCCTCGGCGCCTTCGAGATCGCCGCGCCCCACATCTTCCAGTGGGAGATCGGCAATCTGCTTGTGCGGCAGACCCGTCGCCAGCCGGGATTCAGCCTGAACGAGGCGTTCGCCATTCTCGACGGTTTCAGGATTACGCTTGCGCCGCCGACAGGGCGCGATGCTGTCCGCGCGCTCGCCGGGATCGCGGCCGCGCGAGGGCTCAGCCTGTTTGACGCCGGCTATCTGTGGTTGGCCATGCAAACCGATGGCGCGGTTGCGTCTCGCGACGCCGATCTTCTGGCCGCCGCGACGGCCGCCGGTCTTCCCGTATTCGATCTTCGCGACTAAGCGAGGACCATGACCGCCGAAACCGAAGTCCTCGTCCGCGTCGCCTCCGGCGTCGGCCGCCTGACCCTCAACCGGCCCAAGGCCCTGCACGCGCTGAACCACGCCATGTGCGACGCCATGATCGAGGCGCTGCTGGCCTGGCGGACCGACGACGCGGTCAGGTCCGTGCTCATCGATCACGCCGGCGAGCGCGGCTTCTGCGCCGGCGGCGACATACGCATGATCGCCGAAAGCGGGGCAGGGGACGCCTCGGAGGCGAAGGGCTTCTTCGCTGCGGAATACAAGCTCAACCACCTGCTGTTCGACTATCCCAAGCCGGTGACGGCGCTGGTCGACGGCATCGTCATGGGCGGCGGCGTCGGCATCAGCGAGCCGGCCGTGGTCCGCATCGCCACCGAGCGCACCACCTACGCCATGCCCGAGACCGGCATCGGTCTGTTCCCCGATGTGGGCGGCGGCTGGTTCCTGCCGCGCCTGCCGGGCCAGACCGGCGTCTGGCTGGCTCTGACCGGGGCCCGGCTCAAGGCGGCCGACACCGTCTTCCTCGGCATCCATACCCACTATCTGCCGTCTGACGCCCTCGACGCCTTCCGCGCCATCCTCGCCGCCGATCCGGCCCATCCGGTCGATGTCGCCGACGGGCTCGAGACCGACGCCGGCGAGCCTCCGATCGAGCCGCACCTGCCGGCCATCGAGCGCCTGTTCGCCTTCGACACGGTCGAGGAGATATTCGCCGCACTCGAGTCCGAGGGCTCGGACTGGGCCTTGGCCCAGCTGGCCATCCTGAAGACCAAGTCGCCGCAGTCGCTGAAGGTCACCCTGCGCCAGCTGCGCACCGGCGCGAAGCTGGACTCCTTCGCCGACAACATGGCCATGGAATATCGCCTCGGCGGCCGCGTCGTCCGCACCCACGACTTCCAGGAAGGCGTCCGCGCCGTCATCGTCGACAAGGACAACGCCCCGAAATGGTCGCCCGCGGACCTGTCCGGCGTCTCCTACGCGGAGCTCGACAGGCTGTTCGCGCCCTTGCCGGCGGATGAGGAATGGACCCCGCTGGCCTGACCGGAGGGGTTGCATCTGGGGCGAAACCGGCGGCCTATCTGCGTTCGCAGGAACAGGGGACCCGCCATGCGCCGCCTTTCGACTCTCGCCCTTCCGCTCGCCGCCGCCGTGGCCCTGTCCGGCTGCATCATCGTCGCCGACGGCGGAACCACGACCGTCGTCCACCACACGGTCCCGGCCGAGGACGCCTACGCTGCGGCTCTGGCCCATCCCGACCGGCCCGAGGCCGATCGCGCCCGCGACGATCTGCGCCGTTCCGCCGACATGCTGGCCTTCATGCGGCTGGAGCCCGGCGACGTCATCGCCGACATCCGCCCGGAAGAGGGCTTCTTCACCCGTCTGTTCGCCCCCGTCGTGGGTCCCGCCGGCCACGTCTACGCCTTCGTGCCGAACCAGACCTCGGGGCGCGAGAACGCCTATGCCGATACGCTCGCCGCCACCTACGGCAACGTCAGCCGCGTCACCGGCGCGCTCGAGACCATGGCCTTCGACCGGCCCCTGGACGTGGTCTTCATGGGCGAAGAATACCACGACTTCGTCATCCCCCGCTTCGGCGTGGACGTGCCGACGATGAACGCCGCCGTCTTCCGGGCCCTGAAGCCGGGCGGCCTCTATGTCCTCCTCGACCATCAGGCGGCGGCGGGGACGGGCGTCTCGGTGGCCGGAACCCTGCACCGCATCGAATCGGCCGAGCTGCGCCGCCAGGTCGAGGCCGCCGGCTTCGTCTTCGACGGCGAGACCCGCGTCGTCGCCAACCCCGCCGACGACCACAGCCTCAGCGTCTTCGACGAGTCGATCCGCGGCCGCACCGACCGCTTCGTCCTTCGTTTCCGCAAGCCCGGCTGAGCCGGATCACCCAGGAGCCTCCGTCATGCGTCGTTCGCTTCTCCTCACCTTCGCCGCCGCCCTGGCCCTGTCGCCGATGGCGGCGGCCCAGACCCCGCCTCAGGCACCGGACTACGCCGCCGTCCTGGCCAGCGACATCCGCCCGGCCGAGGATCGCGCCCGCGACGCGGCCCGCCACACGGCGGAGACCCTGGCCTTTGCGGGCGTCCAGCCGGGCTGGAAGGTCGCAGACATGATCATGGGCGGCGGCTATTTCACCCGTATCCTGTCGGCCGCCGTCGGCCCGGAAGGCCATGTCACCGCCTGGCAGCCGGCTGAGTTCATCGCGTTTGAACCCTCATACGGTGAAGCGCTGGGGGCTGCGGACGTCCTGGCCAACGTCGACGCCATTCGCTCCCCGATCAGGGAGCCGGCCTTTCCGGAAGGGCTGGATCTGGTGTTCACGGCTCAGAACTACCATGACCTGCACCTGGAGCCCTTTCCCGACGACACGGCGGCCCGCGTCAACGCCGCCGTGTTCCGCGCCCTGAAGCCCGGCGGCTACTACATGATCATCGACCACGAGGCCGAGGAGGGCGCCGACTTGTCGGTGGCTGACACGCTGCACCGGATCGACTGGACCCGGGTGATCGAGGAGGTGGAGTCGGCGGGCTTCGTGCTGGACAGCCGCGGCGGAGCGCTCGAGCGGCCCGACGACCCACGCACGGCCAACGTCTTCGATCCCTCCATCCGGGGCAAGACCAGCCAGTTCATGCTGCGCTTCCGTAAGCCGGGCTGACGGAATTCCGCCGGCGCCGCTGGCGAGCGGACGGGGGACGGGCTAACCCTCCCGAAAATCATTCGGGAGAGACGCCATGACCCACACCATCGCCTTCATCGGCCTCGGCAACATGGGCGGCGGCATGGCGGCCAACCAGGCCAAGGCCGGTCACACCGTCCTGGCCTTCGACCTGTCGCAGGCCGCGCTGGACCGCGCCGCCGAGCACGGCTGCACCCCGGTCGGCTCGGTCGCCGAGGCGGTCAAGGCCGCCGACGTCGTCATCACCATGCTTCCCGCCGGGCCGCACGTGCTCAAGGTCTATTCGGAGCAGATCCTCGGCGCCGCCCCGACCTCCGCCCTGCTGCTCGACTGTTCGACCATCGACGTCGACACCGCCCGCAAGGTCGCCGGTCTGGCCAGGGACGCCGGCTACGCCTTCGCCGACGCGCCGGTCTCGGGCGGGACCATGGCCGCCGACGCCGGCACCCTGGCCTTCATGGTCGGCTGCGACGAGCCCGACTTCGCCCGCATCGAGGCGGCGCTGGAGCCGATGAGCCGCGCGACCTTCCGCGCCGGGGACCACGGGGCCGGGCAGGCGGCCAAGATCTGCAACAATATGATCCTCGGCATCACCATGCTCGGCACCTGCGAGGCCATCGGCCTGGCCGAGAAGCTGGGCCTCGACCCGGTCAAGATGTTCGACATCGTCGCCAAGTCCTCCGGCCAGAGCTGGAGCGTCACCACCTACTACCCGTGGCCCGGCCCGGTCCCGACCGCGCCCTCGAATCGCAACTACGACGGCGGCTTCGCCACGGCGATGATGCTGAAGGACCTGAAACTGGCCCAGGACGCCGCCGCCAAATCCGGCGCCTCGACTCCGCTGGGGGCCCAGACCGAGGCCCTGTTCCAGATGTTCAACGGCCTCGGCTACGGCGGCCGCGACTTCTCCGCCATCCTGCAGATGCTGCGCGGCAAGCTGGATGAACTGCCAAAAGGGTGACCTGCCGCGAAGCGCCCTTGGTCCATCACAACGGCCACAACGAAAGGCACAACGATCACCACGCGCGCCGCTCCCGTCGTGTCCTTCGTGGTCCGTTGTGTTCGTTGTGATGAACCTGCCAGCCGCCGCAAGAGCTCTTGAGAACCATTATCAATTAAGGGTTTGCGGCGTTTTGTCCGGTCCGATTCATGGACAAATCGACCCGATCGGCGCATCACCGGGCAAGTTTTCGCCGCCGGTAGAGCTGACTCGTTGTACGACTACAAGGCCGCCTTCCAGACCGCCGTGGAGCAGGTCAAGAGCGAGGG
>NZ_JAVHLH010000186.1 GCF_031082345.1 Brevundimonas sp.
CGCCCTGCTGCTCGGCGCGCCCCTGATGGCCGCCGCCCCCGCCTATGCCCAGGACGCCGCCCTGCTCGACGAGATCATCGTCACCGGCGTCCGCCCCGACACCGCCATCCACACCGTCCGGCCCGAGGGCGTGGCCGCGGCTGCGCCGGACAGCGCCGGCCTCGTCGCCCGCCTGCCAGGCGCGGCCCTGATCGACAACGGCGGCCTGTCCGGCCAGGTCCAGTACCGGGGCCTGTTCGGCGAGCGCGTCCTGACCCGGATCAACGGCCAGCGCTTCCACGGAGGCGGACCCAACGCCATGGACCCGCCGACGCACTATGCGCCGATGCCGCTGGTCGCCAGCGTCGAGGTCGACCGCGGCATCAGCCCGGTGCGCAACGGTCCGGCCCTGGCCGGCGGGGTGAACGCGCGGCTCAAGGAAGTCGGCTTCGGCCAAGAGTCGACCTTCGCGCCCGCCTGGGACCTGGCCGCCAGCTACCGTTCGGTCGACGACGGCCGCAGCTTCGGAGGCGTGGCCGGGATGGCCAGCGACCGCTTCCGGTTCAATCTGCTGGGCGCCTGGGAAAAGGGCGGCGACTTGCGCTTCCCCGGCGGCGTGGTCCGGGACAGCGGTTTCCGCCGCGACACCTGGGGCCTCTCGGCCGGCTGGCGCGGGGCACCGGGCGAACTGGGGTTGGACCTGCGGGCGCAGGAGACCGGCCCGACCGGCACCCCGCCGTTCGCCATGGACATCCAGTATTTCGACACCGACTTCGCCCGCCTGAACTTCGTCGGCCCGGCGGACTCGAAGGTGCGTCTTGAAGCCTCGCTGGGTCACACCCGGGTCGAGCACGGGATGGACAGTTTCAGCCTGAGGCCGGCGCCCGCCATGGCCGCGATGCGGCGGCTGTCGCTGGCCGACGCCGAGACCCTGGTCGGCGAGGCGCGGCTGGTCTTCGGCTCGCGCGGCCGCAGCCTGAGCCTCGGCATGGACTTCGAACAGGCCGACAAGTCGGTGACCATCACCCACCCGGACAACCCGAACTTCTTCGTCACCTCCCTGCCGGGGATCGAGCTGTCCCGACTCGGGGCGCACCTCGAGTGGCGCGGCGCCGTCCGGGGCGTCGAGGCGGAGCTGGGCGTCCGGGTCGACGCCCACGAGGCCTCCGCGGGCGAGGCCTCGACGGGCCCCGCCGTCCCCGCCGGTCCGACCCTGCTGGCGGTCGCCTTCAACGCCGGCGACCGGGACTGGAGCGGCGAGACCGTCGACGTCGCCGCCCGCTTCTGGCGCGACCTCGGCGACCTCACCCCGCGCCTGACCCTGGCCCGCAAGACCCGGACCCCGAACGCGGTCGAGCGCTTCTCGTGGATGCCGACCGAGGCCAGCGGCGGCCTCGCCGACGGCAACATCTACGTCGGGGACCGGGGCCTTCGACCCGAGACGGCGTGGATCCTGGAGGGCGGATTCGACTGGGGCCGCGGCGCGCTCTGGGCCCGGCCGACGATCTACTACCGGCGGGTCGACGGCTACATCCAGGGCGTGCCGTTCGACGACACTCCCGGCGTGGCCGACACGCGGGTCGAGATGGTCGCGGCCATGAGCGGCGATCCCACCCCGCTGCGCTTCGCCAATGTCGATGCGGAGCTGTACGGCTTCGACATGGACTTCGGCCTGCAGGCTACGGACCGTCTGCGCCTCGACGGGGTCGCCAGCCTCGTGCGCGGCAAGCGTCGGGACGTCAGCGACGACCTGTACCGGATCGCCCCGCCGACCCTGCGGCTGGCCGCGACCTGGGACGAGGCCGACTGGTCCGTCGGGGCCGAGGTGGCGGGAACGCTGCGCCAGACCCATGTCTCGGCCGGCGCCGACGAGACGCCCAGCGGGGGCTACGCCGTGGTCAACCTGCGCGGCGAGTGGCGCCTGCGGCCGGGGCTGCAACTGGAGGCCGGTATCGAAAACCTGCTCGACCGCGACTATCGCGCCCATCTGGCGGGCCGGAACCGGGTGGCGGATTCCGACGTCGCCTTGGGCGAGCGGCTGCCGGGCGCCGGGCGCGGAGGCTTCGTGACGCTGAAGGCGGCCTGGCGATGAGCGTGCGAGACCGCGGCGACCGGCGCCGCTCCATCCGGAAAGGACGACCATGACCCCCGAACAGGCCCGCGAATTCTGGGACGGCCGCTACGGCGACGAGTCCTATCTGTTCGGCGAACGTCCGAACGCCTTCCTGGAACGACAGGCCGACCGGCTGCGGCCGGGCATGACGGTGCTGGCCGTCGCGGACGGGGAGGGGCGCAACGGCGTCTGGCTGGCCCGCCGGGGGCTGACGGTGACCAGCACCGACATCTCGCCGCGGGCGGTGGCCAAGGCCCGGGCCCTGGCCGCGCGCCACGGGGCTGAGGTCGACGCCCGGCTGGCCGATCTGGAGACCTGGGACTGGCCGGTTGAGGCCTTCGACGTGGTGGTCGGGGTCTTCATCCAGTTCGCGCCGTCCGACATGCGCGACCGCCTGTTCGCGCGGATGAAGCAGGCGCTGAAGCCGGGCGGCCTGCTGCTGTTGGAGGGCTATCGGCCGGAACAGCTCGCCTACGGCACGGGCGGACCGGGGCAGGTGGAGAATCTCTACACCGAGGCGCTGCTGCGCGACGCCTTCGCGGACATGGAGGAAGTGTCGCTGGCCAGCTACGACGCCGAGATCGCCGAGGGTTCGGGCCACGTCGGCCTGTCCGCCCTGATCGATCTGGTGGCGATGAAGCCGGAGGCCGTTGCGGCATGAACGCGGTCGAGCTGGGGCCGCTGGTCCTGTCCGGCGAACGATTCGCCATCATCGTCGGCGTGGCCGTCTTTCTGCTGGGGTCGGGCGTGCTGGCGAGCCGGGTCAGCCCCCGTTTCAACGCCTGGAGCACGGTGGCGGTGCTGACCGGCCTGGGCGCGGCGCGCCTGGCCCATGTGATCGCCCACTGGAGCTATTTCGCCGACGACCCGCTGAGGGCGCTGGCGGTGTGGCAGGGGGGATTCATCTGGCCCTGGGCGCTGGCGCCGGTCGCCGTCGCCGCGGTCGTCATGCTGCGCGAGCGGCGGCTGATGCTTTGGGCCGCGGCGCCGGTGATCGCCTGCGCCCTGGCCGGGGCGGCGACGGTGCGGCTGACGTCGGGGACGGAGCCGACGCCAGCCCCCGCGATGAGCCTGGTCAGTCTGGAGGGCGCGGCGGTGAACCTCGCCGCCGTCGACGGGCGTCCGACCGTCATCAACCTGTGGGCCACCTGGTGCCCGCCCTGTCGCCGCGAAATGCCGGCGCTGGCGCAGGCCCAGGACGACCGTCCCGACGTCCGCTTCCTGTTCGTCAACCAGGGCGAAGGACAGGCGCAGGTCGCCCGCTGGCTGGAGGAGGCCGGGCTCGAGATCGACAATGTCCTGTTCGACCCGGCCATGTCCGTGCCGCGCCACTACGGCACGGCGGGGCTGCCGGTCACCCTGTTCCTCGGTCGGGACGGACGGCTGGCCAAGGCGCATGTCGGCGAGATCGCGCCCGAACAGATCGAGGCTGAAATCGCCCGCCTGAAATAGACCGGGAAGTCAGGTCGCGCCTGTCTGGCGCAGGCCTTCCCACAGGGCGATGCCGGCGCTGACCGACAGGTTCAGGGATCGCGCCCCGGGTCGGAGAGGAATCACCACCCGGGCGTCGGCGGCCGCGTGCACGAAATCGGGCGCGCCGGAGGATTCGCTGCCGAACAGCAGGCTGTCGTCGGGTCGGAAGGCGAATTCGTCGAGCGGCGTGGCGCCCCTGGTCGTGAACAGCACCAGCCGCCCCGGGCCGCGATCACGCTGGAATTCGTCCCAACCGGGGTGGCGGATCATGTGGCCGAGGGGCCCGTAGTCCAGCGCGGCGCGCTTCATGGCCCGGTCGTCGAAGCGGAAGCCGGCGGGTTCGATGACGTGCAGTTCCACCCCGAAACAGGCGCTCAGCCTGATGCAGGCGCCGACGTTCTGCGGAATGGCCGGTTGAAAAAGGGCGAGACGCATTCTAAGGCCCTCATACGCGTGGCCCGGGGGCTTGTCGCGGCTCGAATTGCGACCGTTTCTCAGGAGGCGGCAGCGACTTGCGGCGATGCGCCGCAAAGCCGGGCCGGGCCAGCCATCCGGGATTTCGCTAAAGGAACGACAGCGTTGCAGCGGCGCGCCCCAGGGCGACGCCGCCAACGGCTCAGGAGACGAATCGGTGGCTGCAGACCAGGGCGACCTGACCTATCAGGATCCCAATCGTAGAGACTTCATCCACATCGCGGCCGGCGCGGCGGCGGTGGGCGCGGGGGCCATGGCCGCCTGGCCGCTGATCAATTCGATGAACCCGGCCGCCGACACCCTGGCGCTGTCGACCATCGAGTTCGACCTGACCAAGGTCCAGGAGGGCCAGCAGGTCGTCATCAAATGGCAGGGCAAGCCGGTGTTCGTGCGCTACCGCACCCCGGCCGAGATCCAGCAGGCCCGCGCCGACGACCGGGCCGGCCTGAAGGACCCGCAGACCGACGCGGACCGGGTCAAGCCGGGCCACCAGCAGTATCTGGTCGTGATCGGCTCGTGCACCCACCTGGGCTGCGTGCCGACCTTCGGCTCGGGCGATTACGGCGGCTGGTTCTGCCCCTGCCACGGCTCGCACTACGACACCTCGGGCCGCATCCGCAAAGGACCGGCGCCGGCGAACCTGGTCGTGCCGACCTATGAATATGTGTCCGACACCCGCGTGAAAATCGGCTGAGGACGGGCGAGAAAACGATGAGCGATCACGAATCCACCTACGTCCCCAAGACCGGCATCGAGAAGTGGTTTGACAGCCGCCTGCCGATCATCCGCTTCGGCGCCGACTACATGTCGCTGCCGACCCCGAAGAACCTGAACTACTGGTGGACCTTCGGCGGCATCCTGGCCCTGTGCCTGGTCATCCAGATCGCCACCGGCGTGATCCTGGCCATGCACTATGTGCCCAACACCGAACTGGCCTTCGCCTCGGTCGAGCGCATCATGCGCGACGTCAACGGCGGCGACCTGATCCGCTACACCCACGCCAACGGCGCCTCGATGTTCTTCATCGCGGTCTATCTGCACATGCTGCGCGGGCTGTACTACGGCTCGTACAAGGCGCCGCGCGAGATGATCTGGATCATCGGCTGCGTGATCTTCTTCCTGATGATCGCCACCGCCTTCCTCGGCTACGTCCTGCCCTGGGGCCAGATGTCCTTCTGGGGCGCCGAGGTGATCACCAATCTGATCGGGGCCATTCCGGTCATCGGCGAGCCGGTCCTGATCTGGCTGCGCGGCGGTCCGGCCATCGACAACGCCACGCTGAACCGCTTCTTCTCGCTGCACTATCTGCTGCCGTTCGTGATCGCCGGCTGTGTCGTGCTGCACCTGTGGGCGCTGCACGCGGCGGGCCAGAACAACCCCGTCGGCATCCTGATCCCGAAGGATCGTCAGGCCAAGGACACCGTGCCGTTCCACCCGTATTTCACGGTCAAGGACGGTTTCGCGATCGTGCTGTTCCTGATCCTGTTCGCGGTGTTCGTCTTCTTCATGCCGAACGCCCTGGGCCACGCCGACAACTACATCCCGGCCAACGCCCTTCAGACCCCTGCGCACATCGTGCCCGAGTGGTACATGCTGCCCTTCTACGCGATCCTGCGCGCCATCCCCGACAAGTTCGGCGGCGTGGTGGCGATGTTCGCGTCGATCGGGGTGCTGTTCGTCCTGCCCTGGCTCGATACGTCCAAGGTGCGCTCGATGCGCTACCGCCCGACGATGCGGACCTTCTTCATCATCTTCGTGCTGGTCGGCATGGGCCTCGGCTGGTGCGGGGCGCAG
>NZ_JAVHLH010000187.1:0-2620 GCF_031082345.1 Brevundimonas sp.
GTCCGCCACCTATCCGGCGACGTGTTTGAATCCCGTGACCTGCAACCTCCCGACCACCACCGCCGACGCCTTGGGTGGAGTCACCAACTACATCTGGGACAGCACCCACGGCGGCCTGCTCAGCGTCACCGCGCCGTCGCCGGACGGCGGCCCGATCCGGCCGCAGAGCCGCTACACCTATGGCGGTTTCCAAGCCCGCTATCACAACAGCGCGACGACTTTCGATAATGGCTCAGCGATCACCCTCCCGGTCGAGATATCTTCGTGCGCCACCGGGACCACCTGCGACGGCGCGGCCAATGAAGTCCTGACGACCATCGTCTATTCGCCGTCTACCGCGACCAATAATCTCCTCCCAATTTCGATGAGCCGCGGCTCGGGCGTCTCGCCGGCCATGGCGATCACCGCGTTGACCTACACATCGGACGGCGATGTCGCGACGGTGGATGGGCCGCTATTCGGGACCGCTGATACCGTGAGGTATGTTCACGATGACGCACGCCAGGTGATCGGCATTGTCAGCCCGGATCCGGACGGCGCGGGTCCCCTGCTGAATCGAGCGCAGCGCCTGACCTATAACGGAAGGGGTCAGGTGACCCTGGCCGAAACCGGCACAGCCGCCAGCGGACTCTGGACCAACTTCTCGCCGCTGTTGAAGAGTCAGGCCATCTATGACGCGGGGGCCTACTTTCGGCAAACCGAGACGCGGCAAATGTCGGGCGCGGGCGCGGTCTCCGGCGTGCAGCAAGTCAGCTACGACGCCGCCGGCCGACCGTCGTGCACCGCCGTGCGAATGAACCCGTCCACTTTCTCCGCCCTGCCATCCAGCGCCTGCACGACGGCGACAAGCGGTGCGTTTGGCCCCGACCGCATTGCGCAAGTAACCTATGACGCCGCCGGTCGCGTCATTTCCACCGCCACGGGCGGCGTGGCAGAGAGCCTCACCTACACCCCGAACGGCCAGACCGCCTCCTTGACTGACGGCGGCGGGAACGTCTCAATCATGGAGTATGATGGCTTCGACCGGCTGGTGAAGTTGCGTTATCCCAACGCGAGCGGCGGGGGGACTTCGACTGTCGACCACGAGGCTTGGACCTGGAACAAGTCAGGCCTGCCGATGACCAGCCGGAATCGCGCCGGCCAGACTACGACATTGACGCGGGACCTGCTGGGGCGAGTCACCAACGTCGATGCGCCTACGGGCACGATGGATGTGGCCGCGACCTATGACAATCTGGGGCGGGTGATAACCACCGTTGGAAACGGCCAAACGCTGACCACCGGGTGGGATGCCCTTTCTCGACGGGTCAGTGAGACCGGCCCATTGGGGGCGATGGTTTGGGAATACGACGCCGGGGGTCGGGTATCGAAGCTCACGTGGCCCGACGCTTTCTTCGTTAAATATTCGCACGACCCGTACGGCGCTGTCACCTCCATCAACGAGAATGGCGCCTTGTCCGGACCTGGCGTGCTGGCCGAGTACACCTACGACAATCTGGGCCGGTTGATCGGCATCACCCGCGCCGATGGCGTGGGTGCGCCAACGACCTATGGGTACGACGCTTTCGGCCGATTGATCAGCGTTGTCCAGAACCCCTCCGGGACGTCCCACGACCTGACCCTTACCTTTTCTTGGAACCCCGCCGGCCAGATCGTCGGGCGCGGGGTATCGAACACGAACTATCTACTGACTCCGGTGACCGGAACCACAGTCTACGAGAACAACGACTTGAACCAGATCACGGGGATCGACAGCGCAGCGGTCCTCTATGATGGCGACAAGAACGCCACCAGCGTGGCGGGAAACACCTATGGCTACGATGCCGCTGGTCGCTTGACGTCGGCCAATGCCGGGACGGGTGCGGCGGACTTCACCTTTGACCCCGCGGGCCGGCTTTACCAGTCCAGCGTCGGCGGCTTTCCGACCCGATTCCAGTATGCCGGCGTGCAGCTGGTCGCCGAGTATGACGGGAGCGGAAACATCACCGCCCGTCATATCCCCGGCCTTGGATTGGACGACATCGCCGCGAGCTGGGACCTTGCCTCCACCTCACCGGTCCGGGGGTGGCCGCTGACGGATGAGCGGGGCTCTGTCATCACCCGCAGCGACAGCACCGGCGCGGCTTTCGTCATTAACCGCTACGACGAGTACGGTGTCCCGGCTGTCGGCAACGTTGGCCGCTTCCAATACACGGGCCAAGCCTGGCTGGCGGAGGCCGGAGCCTATCACTATCGGGCACGTACCTACCTGCCGGGAATCGGGCGATTTCTGCAACCGGACCCGATCGGATACGCAGCGGGTGCGAATCTGTATGCCTACGTCCGGCTGGACCCGGTGAATCTTATCGATCCTCTCGGCCTGGAGGATATAACCCGAGCCGAATGTTATAGACGGGGCGGCTACCCAAGCGGGAGAAAAGACCCCGATTCCGGACTGGAAATCTGCAGCTATGACTGGAATATGTTCGGGTGGGCGAGGGCCTTCTCCGGAGGCTCGTTTGACTACAATCCGTGGGAGATCGCGATCTTCGACGCCTTCGAGGGATCAAGTGGCTCGCAAGTCGTTTGCACCAATGGCTCTCGGGCCGGAGCAATTGCCCGCGCAACGGACTATGGGGGC
>NZ_JAVHLH010000187.1:2630-5808 GCF_031082345.1 Brevundimonas sp.
TGGGGGCGATGCCCATGGATTTATGGGAATGATTGCGGAAGCTGGGGGCGGACGTGCTGCAGCCAATGCGTTCCTGCCGTTGGACGTGGCGCTCACCTCCGCGACCTCTCTGGCAACTGCGAGCGAAGGCGCAGCTCGGGGACAAAGCAGTGATGTCGTTTTTGTCAATGTCACGGCACCCCTCCTTGGGGCATGGGCGGGCGCCCGGGGCGGGGCTACACTCGGTGCGCTCTTCGGTGTCGAGACAGGACCTGGGGCGATTGCCTTGGGATTCGCAGGTGCCGTCGTTGGCGCCGTTGGCGGAGAAGAAATTGGTGAGGGATTTGCTAACGGATACGAGAGATTAAGAGGGCAGTACTGCAGATGATGGCTGCCCAAAAATTCTACTATAGAGCTGCTGCTATAGTGCCAAACTATATCGGGTTCTTGGTATTGATGATATTTGCCTTATGGTCGCCATTTCCCTCTACCTACTTAAGATTCTTTGAGAGCCCGCTTGGGGTTATTGTCCTATATGCCTGTGCGGCGGTGATCTGCGTTGTACTCGTGTGGAAGCTTCCGACCTTTTTTAGAGCATTAACGAGAACGCCAGCTATAGAGTATGATGGAAAAAATCTCCTGGTAAGGGGTTTTCAGAACAAGTTGTTTGATATTCGGCCAGATCGGCCCATCTCGCTTAGCCATGATTTACATGGTAGGATGGTAATCTCTTCAGATGGGCGAGCTTTGGCCCATATATACTTGGGGCACATTGAAGATCCGAAATCTCTCGTCTCCTTCCTCCAAGGATTGGCCAACCCTTGAGCGGGTGGGTGCAAATGGCCTTCATGAGGGGACTGAATGCCAGGACCTTGAGCCGATTAATGCTGGAAGGGCCGAGACAGCGCACGAGGGGATGACCGGTATGTTTTTCGGCGGAGTGCTCTGAGGCGCTTAGTTCGGGCATGTTGTAGCCGCCATTCTTCGTCGGGCGTGCAAGAACCGGCTTGCTCGTTTTCTCTCATGCCTCCACTCGCAAGGAGGAAATGGCGGTGGTGGCGGGGGTCTGGTACGTGGTCTCGCCTGGCCGATCGCGCAAGCCAAACGGCAACTGCCGTTGACACTGGAGGTCGCCCCGGTTTCCCACTCAAACACTGTTGCCCGGCTGCTGGAAAAGAGGGCACGCAACTGTTCCTGAGATAGCCCGAGTTCTGCCGACGACGTCCTAGCCGCACGGATAGCCGAGCAGGCACTTGTTCAGTTGATGCGGCTGCGCAGAAGCCAACGCCAAGACACAGTCGGCGGGCTCACCAGGATCGGGCCCAGGAGAGGTTGGGTCCGTGAACCTTGCGGGGGCACTCGATTCTGCTGCGCCTAAGTGCGCTCATTATCCGAGGTACGATTTGACATGGAGCACCGTTGCACAAAGTACCCCCTCCTCGCGGCACGCTGGCTTCCGTGAGGGGATCGTTACTCATGGCGCGTCTCTCAGCCTGATCTCCGAAACCCTCCTTCGCCCCGCCACGCGGGTCAGCTGAACGAACACATCTATCGTCGAGCGCACATAGTGAAGCACATCGTCCCGCTGGAGGCGCGTGCCGCCCTGCAGGACCAGCAAGGCGATCTGTTCGACGGCGCGTTGGGGGCTGTCTGCGTGCACGGTCGTCATCGATCCAGGGTGCCCGGTGTTGACAGCACGTAGGAAGGTATAGGCCTCCGGTCCTCGCAGCTCGCCGAGGATGATCCTGTCCGGGCGCATCCGCAGCGAGGCGTTCAACAGATCCTCCGCAGTCACGGCCGCCTCGCCGAGCACGCTACGGGCGGCGAGCAGGCCAATCGCGTTGCGGTGCCGCATGTGCAGCTCGGGGGTGTCTTCCATGAAGATCAGCCGCTCATTCGGCGGAATCTCGCGGATCAACGCATTGAGGAAGGTGGTCTTTCCCGTGGACGTCCCGCCCGAGACAAGGATGTTGCGACGGCCTTTAACGGCCGTGGACAGCAGACCTGCGAGATCACCGGCCTCCAGAAGCCCCCGGAGACGCGTGTCGACCTCGCCCTGAGCCCGCGCGCCGCCGCAATGGACGCCCTCGAAGGCGCCGGCCGCGACGTAGTCGGACAGGTCGAGATCCGACGACACATGTTTGCGGATGGCCAGGGCCAGATCGCCGCGCGTCGCCGGCGGGACGATGACCTGCACCCGTTCGCCGCCCGGCAGGGTCGCGGACAGGATCGGGTGCTCGCGATTGACGCCCTGGTGGGTGAAGGCGGCGATCTGGCCGGCGAGCCGGGCGAGGACGTTGCGGTCGAGACCCGCAACCTGGTGACGTTCGATCGCCCCGCCGAGGGTTTCCGCCCAGAGCTCTCCGGGCCGGTTGACGTAGATGTCCGTCACCTCCGCTCGCCCGAGGATTTCGGCGAAGGGCGCCAGATAGCTGCGAAGATAGACCTGACCCTCGGGTGGTTCGTCCTTCACCGGCCGGCCTCGCTGGGCGGGAATTCCAGATCGCGCGCGACGAACACCGTCACCCGGGCGCCCGCGGCCACCCGCAGCGTGGGGCGCGGACCTGTTTCGGCCGTCAGCGCCTCGGCGCCGGGGGAGCCCCCCGGCAGGATAATCACGGATCCGTCGCCGCCAATCCTCTGACCGACCAGATTGCCGCCGACGTTGAGGATCGTCCGGAGCAGGGCGCCGCCGAACCGCTCAAGGGAATGGCTGTCGACCCGCCCCTCGATGCCGGCGCGGCCCTCCATGTCGGCGGCGGGCGAGGCGATGGCGATGGTGACGCCGTCGGGCCGCACAAGCCGGGTCCATTGCACCAGAGCCCGGTTCTGACCCGCGGACATGTCGGCCTGATAGTCGCCGAACACCCGGGTGCCGCGCGGGATCAGAACCTGGCTGCCGTCGAACCCCCGGACGTCACGGGAGACGATCGCGCGGACATGCCCCGGCCGGGTCGAGTCGAGCGCGGTCTCGAGAACGGCCGGGATCAACGTCCCTTGCGGGACCGTCGTCGAAGGCCGACCTAGCCGCGCGGCGACCGCCGCCCTCCCGTTTTCGCCCGCGCTTTCCGCGGCCGCTACGGTCGTGTCGACGACCAGGACGGGTCCCCCCGAGGTCACCGGCGGCGCCGGCGGCGGCTGGGGCGGTGCGTAGGCGGGGGGCGCGGGCGCATAGCTGGGCGGGGGCGGCTGCGGGACG
>NZ_JAVHLH010000188.1 GCF_031082345.1 Brevundimonas sp.
CGCCGGAATCCGAAGTGCCGGTCATCAACGTCGAATCGGCCGACAGCCAGTTTGCCTCGGCCTATCTGAGCTTCACCTCGCCCGATCTGGAGCAGGTCTTCGCCATCGTCCGCGAGGCGGCGGCGGCCTACGGCTCGGACCATTATTTCGCGCCGGACATCGCGCGGGCGACCGACGGCGTGCGCGCCGGGCGCTATCGCGCCTTCGCCGGAGACCTGCTGCCCTCGGTTTGACCAGGCTTATGCGCGGCCTCCCGCGAAGCGGGACCAAGGCAAGGTTCATCACAACGGACACAACGAAAACACGAAGGACACTGCGGGGCCTGCGCCTCGCTCGATGCCGTTGTGCGCGTCGTGTTTTCGTTGTGGTCGTTGTGATGAACCGACCGGCGACGCGCGCGAGTAACGCCCGGCTTCGCCGGGAGGGGGCCGGCTAACCCTGCAACGGCGCCTTGCGCAGGGCCGTCAAATTGGGGGAGCCGGTGCAGAAGCAGACGGTCGTCATCTGCCGGATCACGGTCCGGAAATGCGCCACCACCGCCTCGGTCGAGACGGTCGCGGCGGTCAGGACCCCGGCGGCCTGCCCCACCATGTCGGCCCCGAGGCGAATCGCTTTCGCGGCGTCGACGCCGTCGGCCACCCCGCCCGAGCCGATGATCAGGGTCTTCGGGCAGGCGGCGCGGACCTCAAGGATGGCGCGGGCGGTGGGGATGCCCCAGTCGGCGAAGGCGGCGGCGTGGGCCTTGTCGGCGGGGTCCGTGGAACGCTCGCCCTCGACCGCAGCCCAGTTGGAGCCGCCAGCCCCGGCCACGTCGATCGCCGCGACCCCCATCTCGACCAGCCGTTTCGCCGTCGCCGCGGAAATCCCCGCCCCGGTCTCCTTGACCACCACCGGCGCGTCCAGCGCCTTGACCAGGGCCTCCAGGGCGGCGCCGACGCCCCACCAGTCCCGGTCCCCTTCGGGCTGGCAGACCTCCTGCAGCGGGTTCAGGTGAACGACCAGGGCGTCGGCGGCGACCATGTCCAGCACCCGTCGCGCCTCGTCGACGCCGAAGCCGCGGGTCAGCTGGGCCGCGCCGATATTGGCCAGGATCGGCGTGTCCGGGGCCCTCAGTCGCAACGCCATGTCCAGTCCGGGCGTCGGACCCTCCGCCCCGAGGGCGGCCCGCTGCGAGCCGACGGCCAGGGCGATGCCGAGGTGCTGGGCGGCTTCGGCCAGCCGGGCGTTGATGGCCTCGGCCCGGCTGGGCCCGCCGGTCATGGCGCTGATCAGCAGGGGCGCCTTGAGCCGGCGGCCGAGAAAGTCGGCGCCGAGATCGATCTTGCCGTGGTCGAGGTCCGGCAGCGCCTCGTGCACGAAATGGATGTCGGCGAGGCCGCTGTCCCGCCCGTGCCGCGCCTTCCCCGCCAGGATGATGTCGAGGTGCTGGTCCTTGCGGGCGGTGATCTTCGTCAAACGCTTACTCCGGCGGCGCCGTGGGGGTCAGGGCTGTTTCTCGACCGTCAGGGCGTAGACCCCCAGCTGACCGTGCTGATAGGCCCCCGCCCGGATTTCGAAGGTTCCGTCGTCCGGCGCGGTCCACTCGAGCCTGGCGTGGGTGTCGGTCAGGCCGTCGTCGTCCGAGCCCAGAATTTCGAACTCGCCGTCGCCCTTCTCGCGCCCGATGACGACGAAGCTGTCGACGTCGTTCGAGACCATGGTGATGAGCAGCTTCTCATCCTCGCGCACGGTGATGCGGTAGGCGTCGTAGGGGACGTTGCTGTCCGTCGTCGCGTCCGTCTCCGTCAGGGTCCCCCAAGCGGTCGACCCGATCAGAACGCTGCCGGGCTGCGGCAGCGGACCGCGGTCGATCAGCTCGAGCGCATACAGGCCCTCGGCGTCGGAGCCGAGCGGCAGGGCGCGCAGAACGTAGTCGCCGTCCTCGGGCAGGGTGAAGTTCAGCCGCGAATCCGTGCCCTCCATCAGTCCGTCGTCGTCGGAGGCCAGGGCGGTGAATTCGCCGTCGGCCTTGCCGATCTGAAGGTAGGTGTCGAAGTCGCCGGACCGCATGATGGCCTGGATGCGCTGGCCCTCGACCCCCGAGAAGGTGAAGGCGTCATAGCCCCTGTCCTCGTCGTCGCGCGGGTCCCCTTCGCCGATCTCGCCCTGCAGCGAGGCTCCGAAGGCGATCGGCTCCGGCGGACGATCGGGCTGCACCTCGATGATCGACAGGCTGTAATCGCCCGTCCCGTCGGAAAAGGCCCGCGCCTCGATGATGTAGGAGCCGGTTCGCGGCAGGGTGACCGTCATGCGCGAATTGGTGCCTTCCGGCCCCCCGTCGTCGTCCTCGTCCAGGCTGACGCGGTTTTCGTCGAAGAGTTCCAGATAGGTGTCGAAATCGTCCGAGGTCATGTCGATGCGGACCCGCTGGCCCTCCTGGCCCTCGAACCGCCAGGCGTCCGCCGGCGTGTCGCTCTCGCTCTTGCCGTCCCCTTCAGTGAGTTCGCCCTCGACCGTGGCGCCGATGGCGATGGGCTGGGCCGCCGCGGGCGGCGGGCCCTCCTGGAGGCTCAGGCTGTAGGGTCCGGTTTCGGCGACGTTCAGCGGCGTCACCCGGATCAGGTAGTCGCCATTCTCCGGCGCCGTGAACACCAGCCGCGAGTTCAGCCCGGAATCCGGCCCGTCGTCGTTTTCGGCCAGCTGGACGAAGGCGCCGCCCACGCTGCGGCCGAGGCGCAGCACCGGATCAAAGGCCTCGCTGTCCAAGGCCACCGCGAACCTGTCGCCCTGGCGCGCCCGGAAGCTGAAGGCGTCGTAGGGCAGGCCGTCGTCGGTCTCGGGATCCCGACCCGACAGCTCGCCTTCGACGGTCTGGCCGAGGCGGATGCCGGAGGGTCGAGGCGCGCGAGGCGCGGGGGGCCGTTCGGTCAGGCGCAGCGTGTAGGCGCCGCCGTCCAACCCCGAAAGGGGTCTGGCGCGCAGAACGTAGGTCCCGGCCTCGGGAGTCGTGAAGCGCAGGCGGGAATCGGTGCCCTCGCCGAGACCGTCGTCATCCGACGCGAGCGCGTCCTCCGCCTCGTTCGGCGGGAACACCTCGAGATAGGTGTCGAACTCGCCGGAGCGCAGGATAGCCTCAAAACGCTGACCGGCCCGCGCCGTGACGGCGTAGTCGTCATAGCGGTAGGAGTCTTCCACCGCGGTCTGGTCGCTCTCCTCGATCGCGCCCTCCACCGTGGCCCCCACGGCCAGCGGCTCGGCGGACTGCGCCAGGACGGGACCGGCGGCGAGAACGAGGGCCAGGCAGCTGGCGGCGGCGAGGATGGTCTGACGGCGCATGCGGTCCCCCTGAATACGGCCTCGATCATAGACGCCGAACCGCGCCGTCTGTAAATCGCGCGCACCGTACCTTTCCTGACGACCGGAGCCGAACCATGACGGCCGACCCCGCCCGCGCGACCCTGATCGACGGCAAGGCCTTCGCGGCCGGGCTGGTGGAGCGCGTCGCCGCCGCTTCGGCCCGGCTGGAGGCATCGCATCGGGTCAAGCCCGGCCTGGCCGTGGTCATCGTCGGCGAAGATCCGGCCAGCCAGATCTATGTCCGCAACAAGGGCGAGACCACGCTGCGGGCCGGGCTGCGCTCGGACACCCATCAGCTGCCCGCCGAGACCGACCAGGAGACGCTGCTGACCCTGATCGCGGCGCTGAACGCCGACCGGGGCATCCACGGCGTCCTCGTCCAGCTGCCCCTGCCCGGCCATATCGACGCCTCGGCCGTGCTGGCGGCGATCGACCCGGACAAGGACGTCGACGGCTTCCATGTCGTCAACGCCGGGCGGCTGGCGGTCGGCCTGCCGGGGCTGGTCCCGTGCACGCCGCTGGGCTGCCTGATGCTGCTGAAGCATGAGCTGGGCGACCTGTCGGGGCTGAACGCGGTGATCGTCGGGCGCTCCAACATCGTCGGCAAGCCGATGGCGCAGCTGCTGCTGGGCGAGAGCTGCACCGTCACCATCGCCCATTCGCGCACCCGCGACCTGCCGGCCCTGTGCCGCACGGCCGACATCCTGGTCGCCGCCGTGGGCCGGCCCGAGATGATCCGCGGCGACTGGATCCGGCCGGGCGCGACGGTCATCGACGTCGGCATCAACCGGGTCCCGTCGCGCGACCCGGAGAAGGCGGCCCAGGGCAAGACCCGGGTCGTCGGCGACGTGGCCTTCGAAGAGGCGGCTGCGGTGGCCGGACGCATCACCCCTGTGCCCGGCGGGGTCGGCCCGATGACCATCGCCTGCCTGCTGGCCAACACGTATTCGGCGGCCTGCCGGGCCGCCGGCATCGAGCCGGAATCGCTGGACGCTTGAACGGCGAAGCCTAACCTCCGATAGTCGGTCCTGCGGGTCTGCAGCCTGACAGGAGACGAATGATGATGCGCTTGAATTCCCGGGCCGCGGCCATCGCCGCCGTGGTGGTCCTGGCGCCGGCCGTCACCGGCTGCGGCATCAACGCCATCCCGACCAAGGAGGAGGCGGCCAAGGCCCGCTGGGCCGACGTGCAGTCGGCCTATCAGAGGCGCGCCGATCTGGTGCCCCAGCTGGTGGCCACCGTCCAGGGCGCGGCGATCTCCGAGCGTACCATCCTGACCGAGGTCATCCAGGCCCGGGCCCAGGCGACCGGCGTGACGGTGACGCCGGAGACGCTGAGCGATCCGGCCGCCTTCCAGCGCTATCAGGCCGCGCAGGGGCAACTGAGCCAGGCCCTGTCCCGCCTGATGCTGGTCGTCGAGCGCTATCCCGATGTGAAGTCCAACCAGAATTTCCTCGTGCTCCAGACCCAGCTCGAGGGCACCGAGAACCGCATCAACATCACCCGGATCGACTACAACGAGGCGGTGCGGGACTATAACACCTCGCTGCGGACCTTCCCGACGGTGATCTGGGCCAAGACGATCCACGGCGGGTCCGAGCCGATGCAGCTGTTCCAGGCCACCGAGGCCGCCCAGACGGCCCCCACCGTCAATTTCGACGGGCTCAATCCGGCGCAGCCCGGCGGGACCGCAGCGCCGACCACGCCCGGCGCGACGCCCCCCGCGCAGTGAAGTCCCCGCCCCCCTGTCAAACGGTCCGACTGGCGGCGCTGCTGTTCGCCATGCTGGTCGCCGTCTGGCTGGCGAGCGGGCACAGCGCCGCCGCACAAGGCTCGGCCGACGTCCGGTTCCCCGCCCTGACCGGCCGGGTCGTCGATCAGGCCGGCCTGCTGACGCCCGCGAAGGAGGCGGAACTCACCACCCGGCTGGAGGCGCTGGAAAGCGACACTTCGGACCAGTTGGTGGTCGTCACCGTCGACAGCCTGCAAGGCCTCGAAATCGAGGACTACGGTTATCGGCTGGGGCGGACCTGGGGCATCGGCCAGGCCGAGGACGACAACGGCGTCCTGCTGATCGTCGCGCCCGAGGAGCGCAAGGTGCGGATCGAGGTCGGCTACGGGCTGGAGCCGGTGCTCACCGACGGCCTGTCCGCCCTGATCATCCACAACGAGATCCTGCCCTCCTTCCGCGAAGGCCATTTCGAGCGCGGCATCGAACAGGGCGTGACCGCCATCGACGCCCAGCTGCGGCTCGATCCGGCCGAGGCCCAAGCCCGGGCCGCCGCGGCGGTCAAGCCGGAAGCCGGCGTGCCCGTCGGTCCGCTGATCATGATCGGCGTGATCTTCTTCCTGATCTTCATCGGCCTGATCGGCGGGCTGGCCGGCGGCGGGCGTCGCCGTCGCAGCTCCGGCGTGGCGCCGATCCTGATCTGGGCGGCGTCCGAGGCCCTGCGCAGCGGCGGCCGCC
>NZ_JAVHLH010000189.1 GCF_031082345.1 Brevundimonas sp.
CGCTGGCCTGTCGCGACGGCCAGATGACGGTCGCGGTTCCGGAGTTCGAGCGGATCGGCAGCGAGGACCGGTTGACCGTCGGCGCCGGCGACGAGGCCTTCGCCTTCGCCGCCGACCTCCAGGCCCCGGGCGACGGGATCATCGCCGGGGGCGCGGCCGATGCGGATCTGCTCGCCCGCCTCGCGCGCGGCGAACCGGTCAGCGCCATCTACGGCCAACAGACCGTCGGCCAGCTTCAGGCCGCGCGCCCGGCGGCGCTGGCCCCCTTCGCCGCGCTCTGCGCGGGCGATCCGGCCGGCTGACACAGGCAACCAATACGGTCACGGCGGGGTTTCAGAGGGCAGACCAAACGGGGATCCCGTCATGTCCAACGCCAATCGCCACGATGTCCACGTCCTCAACGACCTGATCCAGACCGCCCTCGACAGCGCCGACGGCTACCGCGAGGCCTCGATCGAGGCGGCCGATCCCGGCCACCGCGACCTGTTCGGGCGGCGCAGCTTCGAACGCCGGCAGGTGGCCGAGGAACTCCAGTCCACCGTCCGGGCTCTCGGCGGAGACCCGGCCGCCGAGGGTTCGGTCCTCGCCAAGGCCCAGCGTGCCTTCGCCGACATCAAACACGCCCTGATGCGGGACGACGCCAGCATGATCGGCGCGGTCGAGAGCGCCGAGGAGGCCGTCCGCGCCCGTTTCGAAAAGGCCCTTGAGGACAGCCGGATCTCGGCCACCACCCGCGAGACCATCCGTCGCGCCTTCGTCCGCGTCAGTCGGGGCCGCGACGACATTCACGACCTCCGTCACAGCCTCGAGGGCCAGCGCGACGCCGCCAACCCGCTATTCCCGCACTAGACCTTCCCGGCGGGGCCGGGCCCGTCCCGCCGCCTAGTGGATCGCGTCCGCGAGCGTATCTTCGTTCAGAGGCTGTCCGGTCACGGCCTCGACCAGGGTCGATTCCGCCGCGATGTCCCGAAGAATCGACCTGACCACTTTCAGGGCCAGACCCAGCGCCTGCCCGGCGGTGGCCCCGACGACCGTAGTCTCGCGTTCGAAATGGCCTTCGATCATGAACTCGCACCGCCAGGCGGGGAACGGCGTCTCCCTGTAGCGTGGCGAGCCGACGCGGACGTGAAACACGTCACGCCCGCCCGACGCATCCACCCGGGCCAAGGCCCATTCGAGGACGGGGTTATCTACAGTCACGCATGCACTGTGCCAGACTCATGCTGTTCTCACTATGACAGATCGCATTCAACGGGGAGGGTAGCACCGTACAGAAAGTGGCCTGAACCAGATATGCGCCCATGCAACTCTGGTGGCATTGCTCGAGATCATTGGGTGCCACGGGGCATAGGTCATTCGAGGTCATGCAGTAGTCACCCGCAACAGCCGGGACTGCGGCGAGCGAGAGGAATGCGGAAAATCCAACAACAAGACGCTTCATCGATGCCTCCTAAAGTTGTATCAACAAACACCTCATAATGGTTTTATCCCGTTTTGTAAATCGCTGTTCGGCAAAATGCGGCGGCCATGAAAAAGGCCCCGGCGTTTCCGCCGGGGCCTCGTCATTTCAGCACCGCGAAGCGGCCTATGCTTCGGTGTCGACCGCCGGGGTTTCGGCCTTGCCGGTTTCCGGCACCACCACGCCCTTGGCCGGGCGCACGGTCTGCTTTTCGGCGATGCGGGCCGACTTGCCGCGGCGATCGCGCAGGTAATACAGCTTGGCGCGCCGCACGACGCCGCGGCGCTTGACCTCGATGGCGTCGATGTTCGGCGACATCAGCGGGAAGACGCGCTCGACGCCCTCGCCGAAGCTGATCTTGCGCACGGTGAAATTCTCGTTGATCCCGCCGCCGGCGCGGGCGATGCAGACGCCCTCGAAGGCCTGGATGCGTTCGCGCTCGCCTTCCTTGATCTTGACCATGACCCGCAGCGTGTCGCCGGGCTGGAAGTTCGGGATCGGGCGCTTCTCGACGAGGCGGGCTTTTTCTTCGGCTGCGATCGTCTGCAGGATGTTCATGTCATTCTCCTCGAGCTTTTTTGCTCTTTACCTGTGATTTGGCGGGCTCGGGGCCCGCATGGGTCGTCCTGTCCAGATGCGCCGCCCAGAGGTCTGGCCGTCGTTCCCGGGTCGTCTCTCGCCGCTGCTCTTCGCGCCATGCGGCGACCTTTTTATGGTCTCCGGACAGCAGAACCTCGGGTATCTCCAGCCCCTCGAACGTCCGCGGTCGCGTGTACTGCGGATGCTCCAGAAGACCGTCCTCGAAGCTCTCCGAACTCAGGCTTTCAGCCTGGCCCAGCACCCCGGGGATCAATCGCACGCACGCCTCGATCACCACCATGGCCGCCGCCTCGCCGCCGGCGAGCACCGCGTCTCCGACGGAGACCTCCTCGAACCCGCGCGCGTCCAGCACGCGCTGATCCACCCCCTCGAACCGACCACAGAGGACGGTGATCCCGTCCGCCCTGGCCCATTCCTTGACGCGCGCCTGGGTCAGGGGCCGACCCCGGGCGCTCATGTACAAAAGCGGCCGTCGCGGTCCGGATACGCTGTCCAGCGCCCTCGCCACCACGTCCGCCTTAAGCACGGCTCCCGGTCCGCCACCCGCGGGGGTGTCGTCCAGGAAGCCGCGCCTATCCTCGCTGAAGCCCCGAATGTCAAGGGTTTCGAGGCTCCACAGCCCCTTCTCGCGCCACGCCGTGCCGATCAGCGAGACGCCGAGCGGCCCCGGAAAGGCCTCCGGAAACATGGTCAGGACGGTGACGGTGAAGGGCATGGCGGGGGCGCTCATACAGGAAACGCCCTCGAGCTGCGAGCGAGGAGCGCGACGCGCATCCGCTTGACGAAGGTCGGATCGGTGGGTCAGCTCGCCCGATGACCCCATCGTTCTCTTCGCGCACGCTCTTCCCGCTGGTCGCCGCCATCGCCGTGCTCGGCTGGACCTCGACCTCGGCGGCGCAAACCGTACACGAGATGCGGATAAGAACCGCCGGACAGCCGGCGGGCGAGGTTTCCCTGGAGGCCGGCGGTTCCGGCGGGCCGACGCTGTTCTCGCTTTCCATCGGCTTCAAACCCGAGGGCGACGAGCTCGGTGCGCCGCGATGGGTGGGCTGGACGGTGGATTTCGGCGATTACTGCCGCGATCGTGAGAGCTGGGTCCAATCCGTGGTGATCGGCCCGTCCGGCCAGGTCTGGCGCGGCTATCGCGTGGCGGTGCCAGCCGGCCGCATACGCGCCCAGGACTGGTCGAGCGGAGCCAACAACGCCAACGGACCCGGCGCCGTCCCCACCCCCGGCCTGCTTGATGCCATCACAACAGGAGGACGTTTCACCCTGGCGCTCGAGGACGATGAGGGCCAGCGCTGGAACGAGGCGGTTGTCGACACCCTCGACCCTGCGGAGCGGGCGGAACTGTTCAGGGCGGCGGACCCGCCGCCGCCCGCAGTCCCGGGACAGGGAATGCTTACGGTACGGACGCTCCCGCCACCCACGGCCCAACCACGGGGCTGCGGGACCGAGCCCTAGTCGGGACTCCCGCCCCCCGCCGCAATCCACGCGTCCACCTGGTCCTCCAGCACGTCCAGCGGCACCGAGCCGGAGCCCAGCACCACGGCGTGGAAGTCGCGGATGTCGAACCGTTCGCCCAGCGCCGCCTGCGCCCGCTGCCTCAGCTCCATGATCTTCAGCTCGCCGATCTTGTAGCTGGTCGCCTGCCCGGGGTTGGTGATGTAGCGCTCCACCTCCTTGACGATGTCGCGCTCGCTCAGCAGCGAGTTCTGGCGGAAATAGGCGATGGCGTCCTCGCGGCTCCAGCGCTTGGCGTGCAGTCCCGTATCCGTGACCAGCCGCACCGCCCGCCACAGCTCGGTCGAGAGCCGGCCGAAGTCCGAATAGGGATCCTCGTAGAAGCCCATCTCCTTGCCCAGCCGCTCGGCGTACAGGCCCCAGCCCTCGGCATAGGCGCCGTAGCCGCCGAAGCGCCGGAACGACGGCAGGCCCTGCATCTCCTGGGCATAGGCGATCTGGAAATGGTGGCCCGGCGCGCCCTCGTGATAGCTGATGCCCTCGATCTGCGGCTTCAGCACCTGGGTCATGTCCGACAGGTTGACGTAGTAGATGCCCGGCCGCGAACCGTCCGGCGCCGGGGCGTTGTAGAAGGCGATCGAGGCCGTCGCCTCGCGCCACGGCTCGACCGCCCGCACCTCCAGCGCCGCCTCGGGCAGGTCGCTGAACCACTGCGGGGCCGCCGCCATCACCTGGGCGATGAAGGCGCGGCTGTCGGTCAGATACTGCTCCTTGCCCTCCGGCGTGTTCGGATACTGGAAGCGTGGATCGGTCTTCAGCAGGGCGAACATTTCCTGCAGCGAGCCCTCGAACCCGACCTGGTCCATGATCGTCTGCATCTCGCCGTGCAGCCGCGTGACCTCGGCCAGCCCGATCTCGTGGATCTGGTCCGCCGTCAGGTCCGTCGTCGTCGAGAGCCGCAGGCGGGCGTTGTAGTAATCCTCGCCCTGGGGCAGCCGCCATACCCCGCCGTCCCGGTCGGGCATGGCCGCCGCCTGGGCCTGCACCTCGGCCAGCGCCGCCAGCACATGCTCATAGCCGCGCTTCCACTCGCCGGTCAGCGCCGCCCGGCCCTCGCCCAGCAGCCGCGCCTTCGTGGCGTCATCGGCCTCCAGCGCCGCCACCTTCTTCTGCAGGTCGGCCCAGACCGGATTGTCGGCCGCGTCGTCGAACGGCGCGCCGGCGATGATGTTGCGGGTGTTGGCGATCGACGGCTCGAACACGAAATTCGGCGAGATCACCCCCGCCGACGCCCGCTGGCGAAGTTCGGCCGCGATCTCGCCCATGACCCGTTCCGAGTCCTTCAGCCGCGAGACATAGGCTTCGGCGTCGCTGACGCTGTCGACCCGGTGGTTGTTGATCATGAACACCGGCAGGCCGGTGGTCGGATTGCCGTTCGCCGCGAACTGATAGCCCCAATCGCGCCAGCGGTTCGCCAGCCGCGCCTGCTCGACCCCGTATTCGAACAGCCGCCACGACATCCGGCTCTCGTCACTCAGGGTCCGCGGATTGAACTCGTCGTTGAGCCGCGCCAGCTGGCTCTCCGACAGGGCCAGCGCCCGCTCCGCCGCGGCGTCGGTGGTGTCGTTGAGCTTGTCGTAGTCCCGCTTGATCCCCAGCGCGGTCATGGTCTGCGGCGACAGGGCGATCTGCTCCTGAAACGCCTGTTCGAAAAAGGCCGCCAGCCGCGCGTCCTCGCTTTGCGCGGCGGCCGCCGGAGCCCCGGCCTCCTGGGCCAGAACCGCGATGGGCGCGCCCGCCAGAACAGCGACGGCGCAGACGGTGGAAACGAGCAGACGACGCATGGAAACCCTCCCGGACACTTCAGCCCGGGACCATCACCGCTCGCACGCCGGGGCGCAAGCCGCGGCGGCGTCAGGAGGCCCTAGAACTCCCGCCAGCTGTCGCCCGGGTCGCGTTCGCCCGGCTCGACGCTCTGCTGGCCCCAAGCCACGATCATCAGCAGCTTGTGGCTGCGGATGCGGAACTCGCCGGTCATCGGCATGACGGCCCCCAGCGGCGCCCCGGTGCTGGGTTCGTAGAGGAAGCCCGAGAACTCGGCCACGCCGACCCGGTCGCGGCGGCTGTAGACCGACAGCTCGGGAATGGAGACGACGTTGAAGCTGTCGTTGATCGGCACCCGCATCTCCGGCAGGCCGAACACGCGGCGCATCTGCTCCAGCGACAGC
>NZ_JAVHLH010000018.1 GCF_031082345.1 Brevundimonas sp.
CCAAAGGGGGAGGGGGACCATCCGAAGGATGGTGGAGGGGGCGGCGGATGCGCTACCTCTCCCCCATGATCGACAAGCACGAACTCCGGGCGGCCATGCGGGCGACGCGCAAGCGGCTCACCGGCCTCGCCCCCGAAGCGTCGCTGCGTGCGGCAGAGCATGTTGCAGACCTGCCGCCGGGTGAGACCGTCGCCGTCTATCGCGCCATCGGCTCCGAACTGGACGCCGAGGCCCTGTCGCTGGCGCTGGCGCGCGCTGGCCGCACCCTCTGCCTGCCGGTGGTCATCGAGCGCGACGCCCCCATGGTCTTCCGCCGCTGGTCGCCCGGCGAGCCGCTCGAACTCGACGAGGCCGGAGTGCCCGCGCCCTTTCCACTCGCCGCGACGGTCATCCCCGACCTGATCGTCACCCCCTTGCTGGCCTTCGACGCCCGCGGCGGCCGGCTGGGGCAGGGGGGCGGTTACTACGACCGGACCTTCGCCGCCTTGTCCGACGCGATCCGCATCGGCTTCGCCTACGCCGGCCAGGAAATGGAAAACCTGCCGCTCGAGCCGCACGATACTCGCCTGCATGGCGTTCTGACCGAGAGGGGCTATAGAGCCGTCCCATGAGGCAGACCCTATGAGACTGGCGTTTTTCGGCGATGTGGTGGGCAAGTCCGGCCGCGACGGCCTGTCCGATCACCTGCCGGCGCTGAAGCGCGACCTGAAGCTCGACTTCGTGGTGGTCAACGCCGAGAACGCCGCTGGCGGCTTCGGCATCACCGAGAACACCGCCCGCGAACTGTTCATGGCCGGGGCCGACTGCCTGACCCTCGGAAATCACAGCTGGGACCAGCGCGAGGCCCTGACCTATATCGTGCGCGAGCCGCGCCTGATCCGACCGCTCAACTACCCCCGCCTGATGGACGCCCCCGGCGCCGGGGCCAATCTGTTCGAGACCCACAGCGGCAAGACCGTTCTGGTCATGAACGTGCTGGGCCGCATCCACATGGACCCGATGGACTGCCCGTTCAGCGCGGTCGAGAAGGAGCTGGCGGCCTGTCCCATGGGCGCCGTCGCCGACGCCATCATCGTCGACATGCACTGCGAGGCCACCTCCGAGAAGATGGCCATGGGCCATTTCTGCGACGGTCGCGCCTCCCTCGTCGTCGGCACCCACACCCACGTCCCCACCGCCGACTGCCAGATCCTGACCGGCGGCACCGCCTACCAGACCGACGCCGGCGGCTGCTGCGACTACGACAGTGTCATCGGCAACGAGAAGGAAGAGCCCCTGCGGCGCTTCACCACCCGCCTGTCCGGCGGCCGCTACGTCCCGGCCCACGGACCCGCCACCGTCTGCGGCGTCTATGTCGAGACGGACGACAAAACAGGGCTGGCCACCCGGGTCGAGCCGATCCGGGTCGGCGGACGGCTGAGTCAGGCCGTGCCGGCGGTCTAGAGGCCTCCGGGTCACAACCGCTGCGTTGACCGGGTCGAGGCGGTCTGGGCAACCTTCGACTGGCTTTTCGGGGGGAGGACGCCATGGCGCCAGTAGAGGTCAGCGGTGAGCAGCACGGCCGGTTGCGCAGCTACATTCTCGCCGAGGCGCTTGAGCCGACGGCGAACTTCGTCCTGCAGGGCCTCGTCTGGCTGACCCTGGCGGTCTTGGTGGTCGTGCTCGTCGACCTCGTCGCTCGAGGCCGCTTCAGAAATATCTCATCGACCCTGGCGCTGATGCTGGCGGCTCTCGGGCCGCTGCTGGGCGTCTATGGGGCCGCCAATATCCTGATGAGCGCCTCGCTAGACCCGCAGTACATGCAGGTTGTTCCCGGCTCCCTTGGCCCTTCCGCGCTGCTGGTCGCAACAGGCATGCTGTGCGGTTGCATAGGGGTGGTGCTGGCCGCGGTGCTCAGGATCGTCCCGGCGAAGCGGCGGAGTCCGCTCCCTGAACCGCTCGATCAGCCCCGGGTTACGAGGCCGTAACACCTGTTCAACGGCCACAGACCGAACCTGTCGAAGAGTTAATGGCGCAGCTTGCATCCGCTCGCGCCGCCCGCCGCCTCTCTTCGCGAACATCCTCGCGGAGCATCCAGATGTTGAAAATCTTCGCCGCCGTCGCGGCCCTTATCCTCCCGACCGCCGCCCTGGCCCAGACCCCGGAGCCCGAACCCGTCGAGGTGATGATCCTCGGCGCCTATCACATGGGCAATCCAGGGCAGGACCTGCACAACGCCCGGGTCGACCCGGTCACCACGCCGGAGAAACAGGCCCAGCTCGAGGCGGTGGCCGAGGGGCTGGCCCGCTTCCGTCCCACGGCCGTCGCGGTCGAGCGCATCGCCCGCGACCAGGCGACCATGCTGGACCACCGCTACCCGGCCTTCACCCCGGCCGACCTGCTGACCAACCCGGACGAGCGGGTCCAGCTCGGCTATCGGCTGGCGCACCGTCTCGGCCTCGACCGCGTCTACGCCATCGATGAGCAGGACCGCGAGGGCCAGCCGTCCTATTTCCCGTTCGGCGACGTCCAGAGCTGGGCCGAGGCCAACGGCGGCGGCGAGCGGCTCGGCGCCATGCACGGCGAGGTGACCGCCATGCTCGCCGACCTCGAGCGGCGGCAGGGGACCGAGACGGTCGGCCAGCTGCTGTCCCGCATCAACGCGCCCGAACGGGTGCGGTCGGATCAGGGCTTCTACGCCCGGCTGATGACCTTCGGGGCCGCCGACGACCAGCTAGGCGCGGTGCTCAACGCCCGCTGGTACGCCCGCAACGCCCAGATCTTCGCCCGCCTGCTGCAGGTCGCCCGGCCGGGAGACCGCATCGTGGTGATCTACGGCTCGGGTCACAACTACTGGCTCCGCCAGATGGTCGAGACCATGCCGGGGTACGTGCTGGTGGAGCCGGGCGACTACCTGCCGAAAAATTGATCCGTTCGACAGTGCCGGTTGTCTTGCCTGTACCGGATATCGACGATGTCCCTGAGGGAGATGTCTCGCTTGTCTCGAGGGAAATGTATTGGTTCGTCGGCCTCGCAGATCAGGCCGGGACCACCCGCCCGTCCCCGCTGGCCACCGCGAAGGTCGCCCGGGTGGTCAGCGTCCCGCCCTTTTCCGACACCTTGTCCAGCACCTTGAACTCGGTCTGCCAGCGCTCCGGCGTCACGTCGCAGACGGCGTAGCCGCGCTGGGCGTTGTTGAACTTCAGGAACGGATTGTCGGCCAGGTAGCGGCGGCCGTCGGGCCGCTGGTCGACCCCGTCGCCCGACGAGCTGATCGAGGTGGTGACGAACTCCGTCGCCACCGGCGCGCCCTCGGGATTGCGGCTGTCGACGTGCAGCTCGCCCGCATAGTTCTGGTGCTCGTCCCCGGTCAGCACGACCGTATTGGCGATGCGCCGGTCGCGCAGGCGGTTCAGCAGCCGCTGCCGCGGAATGCGGTAACCCGCCCAGGAATCGAGGTTGTAGCCCGGCTCCGGCCCTTCCTTGCGGTCCAGGTCCATCACCATGATCTGCTGCGCCAGCACTTTCCAGTGGGCGTTGGAGCGCTCCAGGTTCCGGTACAGCCACGCCTCCTGCGCCTCGCCCAGCACCTGCGCCCGCGGGTCCGAGACCCCGTCGCAGGTCGCAGCCCAGCTGTCGCCGCAGGGCTGGTCGGTGCGGTGCTGCCGGGTGTCGAGCAGGTTCAGATCCAGCAGGTTTCCCCATGAGGCATGGCGATACAGCTGGATGTCCGATCCGCGCGGGAAGGCCGACCGGCGCAGCGGCATATGCTCGTAGAACGCCTGGGCCGCCGCCTGCCGCCGCAGCAGGAACACCTCCGGCGGCACGCCGTCGTCGAGGTCCGAGACCCAGTTGTTGGCCACCTCGTGGTCGTCCCAGGTCACGTACCAGGCCGCCGCCGCGTGGCTTGCCTGCAGGTCCGTGTCCAGCTTGTACTGGGCGTAGCGCCGCCGGTAGTCGTCCAGCGAATAAGTCTCGCCGCCCAGGTGCTGGCGCGGGTTCTCTATGGTCCCGCCCGAGCCCGTATAGGTCCGGTTGCCCCGCCCCTCGTAGATGTAGTCGCCGTAGCAGTAGACGAAGTCGAAATCCTCGGCCGCCGCCTTGCGGTGGGCGGTGTAGAATCCCTGCTCATAGGCCTGACAGCCCAGCACGCCGAAACGGACCCGCCCGACCGACGCGCCCGCCGCCGGGGCGGTCTTGGCCCGGCCCCACGGCGTCCGCTCGGCGCCGGCGGTGAAGCGGTAGAAATACTCCCGGCCGGGCTCCAGCCCCTCGACCTCGACGTGGACCGCATGGCCCATCTCCGGCCGCGCCACCGCCTCGCCCTTGCGCGCCACGTTGGAGAAGCCGCGATCCGTCGCCACCTCCCACTTCACTGGAACGGGCGCCGACGGCATGCCGTGGCCGATCTCGAGCGGCCGGGGGGCTAGCCGCGTCCAGATCACGAACCCGTCCGGGGTCGGATCGCCGGCCGCTATGCCCAGCTGAAACGGATATTCCGCGAACACCGGATCGGCGAGGGCCTGCCGCCCCGCGCCCAGCGCCACGCCTCCGGCGCCGAGCGCCAGCATCAGACCCCGACGGGAGACGGAGGAGGGAAGGGTCATCGAGGATGCTCCGCGGTTCAGACGGCGCAGATCTGGCATGGAAATGTGACGGCCGTCACTCGCCCGCTGCGGCGGTCGGCTTCCACGCCTGCAGCGCGGCGATTTCGGCCCTGCGTGTCTCGATGGTTGCCTGGGCCAGCTGGCGAAGGGCGGGGTCGGACGACTCGCGCAGCGACGCCTCGGCCCGGGCGATGGCGGCCCGGTGTTCCTGGATGGCGGCCTCGACATAGGCCTGGTCGGGGGCCGACGCCGACCGTCTCGCCTCCATCTCCGCCGTGGTCGGCGTCGCCGCCGCCTGCCGCGCGGCCGAGGCGTCGCGCAACGCCTGCTCGACCGGATCGCCGCCGCCCTCGCAGCCCATGAGCCCGAACGCGAGACCCGTCATCATTGCCACGGCGGCGAGCCCGCGCCTCATGCCCGGCCTTCGATCCAGTTCGGCATCCAGTTCTCGTGCAGCTCGCGCAGGTGATTCAGCGGCAGGCGGAACAGGTCGCCGTCCGGCCCGCCCGAGGCGAAGTCGCGCCCCTTGGCCCGGCCGACGACGCTGGCGTGAACGCCGGCCGCCTGCGCCGCCGCGAGGATGTCGGTCACGTCCGGCACGGCCACCAGATAGCGGGCCTGGTCCTCGCCGAAGAGCAGGATGTGGGCATGCGCCGCCGAGGTTGCGTCCAGGTCGACGCCGACGTCCGAGGCCAGGGCCAGGTCCGCCGCCGCGCCGATCAGGCCGCCGTCCGACAGGTCGTGCACCACGGTCAGGGCCCCGGCCTCGATCTGGCCGCGCACGAAGTCGCCGGTCTTGCGCTCCAGCGCCAGATCGACCGGCGGCGGGGCTCCGTCCTCGCGGCCCAGCACCTCGCGCAGATAGAGGGACGAGCCCAGCTCGCCCACCGTGTCCCCGATCAGCACCAGCACGTCGCCCTCGTTCATCCCCGCGAAGCCGGTGACCACGTCATAGTTGGTCAGCAGGCCGACCGCGCCGACCGTCGGGGTCGGCGGAATGGCCGCGCCATTGGTCTCGTTGTAGAGCGACACGTTCCCGCTCACGACCGGGAAGTCCAGCACCCGGCAGGCCTCGGCCATGCCGTCGATGGCGCGGACGATCTGGCCCATGATCTCGGGCCGCTGCGGATTGCCGAAGTTCAGGTTGTCGGTGATGGCGATGGGGCGCGAGCCGACGGCCGTCAGGTTGCGCCAGGCCTCGGCCACGGCCTGTTTGCCGCCCTCGTAGGGATCGGCCAACACATAGCGCGGCGTGCAGTCCGAGGTCATGGCCAGACCCTTGTCGGTGCCGTGCACCCGCACCACGCCCGCGTCGGCGCCCGTGGCCGAGTCCTGCAGGGTGTCGGCCATGACGTGGCGGTCGTACTGCTCCCAGATCCAGCGCTTGGAGGCCATGTCCGGGCAGGTCAGCACCTTGATCACGGCATCGACCCAGCTGTCCGGCGCCGGGATGGTCTTGGCGTCGAGGCGCGGCTGCAGCTCGGGCTGCACCCACGGCCGGTCGTACAGGGGGGCGTCGTCGAACAGCGGGGCCAGCGGCACGTCGCACACCGTCTCGCCGTGATGCTTCAGAACCAGCCGCCCGGTGTCGGTGGTGACGCCGATGACGGCGGCGTCGAGGCCCCACTTTTTGAAGATGCGATAGCCGTCTTCCTCGCGGCCCGGCTTCAGCACGGCCAGCATCCGCTCCTGGCTTTCCGACAGCATCATCTCATAGGCCGTCATCCCCTCTTCGCGCTGAGGCACCATGTCCATGTTCAGCTCGATGCCGACCTCGCCCTTGCCGGCCATCTCGACCGACGACGAGGTCAGGCCCGCCGCGCCCATGTCCTGGATCGCCGCCACGGCGCCCGAGGCCATCAGCTCCAGCGTCGCCTCGATCAGCAGCTTCTCGGCGAAGGGATCGCCCACTTGCACCGTCGGGCGCTTCTCGTCCGAATCCTCGTCGAACTCGGCCGAGGCCATGGTCGCGCCGTGAATGCCGTCGCGGCCGGTCTTCGACCCGAAATAGACCACCGACAGCCCCGGCGCGGGCGCGGCCGAGTAGAACAGGGCGTCGGCCTTGGCCACGCCGACGCACATGGCGTTGACCAGGATGTTGCCGTTATAGCCGGCGTGGAAATTGGTCTCGCCGCCCACCGTCGGCACGCCGACGCAGTTGCCGTAGCCGCCGATGCCCGAGACCACGCCCTTGACCAGCCGCTTCGACTTCTCGTGCGACGGGTCGCCGAAGCGCAGGGCGTTCAGCAGCGCCACCGGCCGCGCGCCCATGGTGAAGACGTCGCGCATGATGCCGCCCACGCCGGTCGCCGCGCCCTGGTAGGGCTCGATGTAGGAGGGGTGGTTATGGCTCTCCATCTTGAAGATGCAGGCGTCGCCGTCGTCGATGTCGATGACCCCGGCGTTCTCGCCCGGCCCGCAGATCACCCGCGGCCCCTTGGTCGGGAATTTGCCGAGGTGGATCTTCGACGACTTGTACGAGCAGTGCTCGGACCACATCACCGAGAACACGCCCAGTTCGACCTGGTTGGGTTCTCGCCCCAGCCGGTCGAGGACGACCTGATACTCATTGGGGGCCAGGCCGTATTCGGCGGCCAGTTCGGCCATGGTCTTTTGCGGAGCGCTCATGGCCGCGCCTTCTAGCCGCAGACGGCGCCCCTGTCAGCCGTCCTCGACGGGAACATCGGCGCTGGCCCGCCATTGAGTCCGGCGAAGCCAATGGAGGCCGCCATGACCGACCAGCCGATCGACCCCGCCGCCACGCCCGAGGACCCGGACGCCCCCGAGATCGCCGCCGACGACGCCGGGGCCAGCGCCGCCGCCGAGCGGATGAGCAAACACGCGGCCAACGACGACGACGACGCCGTCGACGGAGAGGGCGTCTGATGGCCCGCACCCCCGCCGAGACCGCGCCGACTCACCCCGACCATCAGCAGATGGACCGCTCCAATGATCCCGAGGTCACCCGGGCGATGGACGAGGCCGCGCCCGAACTGGCCATGGCCAGCCGCCGTCAGCGCCTGACCGGCTCGGCCGTCGGCGTCGGCAGCGTCGGCTTCGACGAGAGCGGGGCCTTCGACGTCGGCGACCCCGACCACGACCCGCGGGAAATCCCCGAGGCGGACTAGTCCGCGGCCCGTTCGACTCCCGGCCGCAGGCGGAAGGTCAGCACCACCGCCCCGATCAGCACCGCCACGGCGGCCGCCAGGGCGAAATAGGCCAGCGGCCCGTTCCGCTCCTGCTCGGCGACGAAGGCGCCCAGCAGGCCCCAGGCGATCGGCAGGGCATAGGCCAGGGTGCGGGTGACCATGCTGACGCTCAGTCCCGCCAGCCCCGCCGCCACGATCGCCAGCATCGCCCAGACCGTCGGGCTGATCATCGTCGGCAGGGCGTCGTTCCCCGTCAGCACCGTCAGCAGGTTCAGCGGCGCCGCCACGGTCAGCCAGCCGGCCAGCAGCGCCAGCGGCCAGACCACCATCATCCGGTCCCGATCCGTCCGGCCCAGAGCCCGGATCTCCCGGGCGTTGATGATCATCGGAGCCAGCACGGCGGTCAGCGAGCCAAAGATCAGCACCACGGTCGCCGCTTCCCAGTCGAAGGCCGCCGCGACCACCCACCAGCCTATGCCGAGGAAGGCGACGACCGACGGCCAGCCGAACCTTTGGATCAGCAGGCTCTCGCCGGTCTGCGGCAGGGCCTGGCGCACCGCATAGATCAGCATGCCCAGATAGATCAGCCCCCAGATCGAGAAGGCGTAGCCCGCCACCCTCAGCGTCTCGTCGCTGTCGGCTGAGAACTCGGCCGGCGACTGGCCCCAACCCATCAGGATCTGGGCCTGGGCGATGACGATGGCGAAGAGGGCGGTGGCCAGGACGATGATCCGGCGCGTCATCTGGGCAGAGGTCGGTCGAAGGATCGAGGACATGGGGGCTCCCGCCAGCGTGGCTGTTGCGGACTCTACGCGTCCGGGGCCCCCTTGGTTCAATCGGGCCGGAACTCGCGCTGCGCCGGCCGGTTCTCTTACAAAGGAGATCGCCATGACCGACCGCCCCAAAGAGACCCCGGCCTTCGAGACCGACACCCCCCGGGCCGACCGCGCCCGCGAGCAGGGTCTCGGTCTCGGCGCGCGCGAACTCAACGCCCAGAGCGATCCGGGGACCGCCCGCGCCGCCGACGAGGATGCGAAGATGGAGGACGGCTCTTCGATCAACGCCGGGGACGAGGACGCGCTCGATCAGTCGATCGGCGTCCAGGGCGCTGACCCGACCTAGGCGCCGATCCGCGCCGGATTGCCCACAGCGGTCGCCCCGGCCGGGACGTCGCGCGTCACCACGGCGCCGGCGCCTATGATCGCATCGTCGCCGATCGTCACCCCGGGCAGGATCAGCGCCCCGCCGCCGATCCAGACGTTGAAGCCGATCACGATCGGCCGTCCGAACTCGATCCCGGCCGCCCGCTCGGCCGCGTCGCGCGGGTGGTCCGCGGTCAGAATCTGCACGCCCGGCCCGATCTGCGTCCCGTCGCCGATATCGACCTCGCAGACGTCGAGAATGACGCAGTTGAAGTTGAGAAACACATTGCGGCCCAGCCGGATGTTGTAGCCGTAGTCGCAGTGGAACGGCGGCCGGATCACCGCGCCCTCGCCGACCTCGCCCAGCCGCTGCCGCAGCAGGTCGCGCCGTTCCGCCGGCGTGGCGCCGAGCGACGCGTTGTAGCGCGCCATCCAGTGTTTGGCGGCGGTCTGGTCATCCTGAAGCTCCGGGTCGCCGGGATTGTACGGCAGCCCCGAGATCATCTTCTGGCGTTCGCTCATGAACATGGCCGGCCCCCACGCGACGAAGCGGCGACTTCGGCCGCATCGGCCGGCCGGGTCAAGCCCGGCGGCGGGGTCAGGCCGCCGCGAAGATGCTGCGGAACAGGGTCGCGCCGTCGGCGGAGCCGAGCTCGTCCTCGAAGGCCCGGTCGGGGTGGGGCATCATGCCCAGCACGTTTCCGCGCGCATTCTGGATGCCGGCGATGTCGTCGACCGAGCCGTTCGGATTGTCGACGTAGCGGAACACCACCTGGCCCTCGCCCTCGATCCGCTTCAGCGTCTCGGCGTCGGCGAAATAGTTGCCGTCGCCATTGCCCTGGGTCATCACCACCTCGCGCTGGCCCTGATAGCCGGCGGTGAAGCGGGTCTGGCCGTTGGCGATCGTCAGGCTGACCGGCTTGCAGACGTATTTGAGCCCGGCGTTCCTCAGCAGGGCGCCCGGCAGCATCCCCGCCTCGCACAGGATCTGGAAGCCGTTGCAGATGCCGACCACGGCCACGCCGTCGTCCGCGGCCTTCTTGACCGCCTGCATCACGGGCGACTGCGCCGCCATGGCCCCGCAGCGCAGATAATCGCCATAGGAGAACCCGCCCGGCAGGACGATCAGGTCCAGCCCGGACGGCAGTTCGGTGTCCTGATGCCAGACCATGTCGACGGTTTCACCCGTCGAGCGTTCGATCGCGACCTTGCAGTCGCGATCACAGTTGGACCCCGGGAAGACGATGACGGCTGCGCTCATGGGCGCGCCTCTAGCATCGTTCGAAGGCGATGTCAGGGCGGGTTCAGCCCTCGCGGGCGATCACCGCCATCGAACCGTCGCTCTGCAGGAAGACGGCGTCCGCGTCCGCCAGGGTCCGGCCCCCGGAGTCCCGGATCGCCTGCAGAACCTCATCGTCGGTGATCCGCTCGCGCCGCAGCGATTCGGGACGAAGTTCGCCCCCCGCCAACAGCAGCACCGGGTCCGCCCGGATCAGCCGGTGCAGGCTGGGCCTGCGCACCATGGTCCAGGTCACGGCGAACTGCAGCAGCACCAGCAAGACCATGGCGATCACGCCGTCGAGCAGAGGCGTGTTCCTGTCGAGGATGGCGGTCGACAGGGTCGAGCCGAGGGCGACGGTGACCACCAGATCGAAGGCGTTCAGCTTGACAGGGTCCGCTTGCCCGTCAGCCGCAGGATCACGATCAGGGCGGCGTAGGACAGTACGCCGGTGACGAGGATCCGCAGCGGACCGTCCCAGCCCTGGAAGAAGATCGAGGAAGCCATGCCGGGCTAACCCCGACTGTATGGCTACGGTTCCGTCAGCCCTTGTTCTCCCAGGTCGCCGTGATCGACGCCTTCGCCAGGGTGTGGAAATGCAGGTTGAAGCCGAACACCGCGCCCGAATTGTCCGGCGTCACGTCCAGCCGATCCGTATCGACGGCGAACACCGTGAAGATGTACCGGTGCGGCCCGTGGCCCGGCGGCGGGGCGGCCCCGCCATAGCCCGGCTCGCCGAAATCGGTCCGACCCTCGACGGCGCCCGCCGGAACCGGCCCGCCGGCCGGAAGCTCGGTCACATCGGCGGGAATATTGGCCACGGTCCAATGCCAGAAGCCCGAGCCGGTCGGCGCGTCCGGGTCGTAGCAGGTGACGGCGTAGCTCTTCGTCCCCTCGGGCGCCCCGGACCACTTCAGATGCGGCGAGGTATTGCCTCTGGCCTGCACCTGCGCGTCCGGCAGCACGCCGCCGTCGGTGATGTCGTTGGAGCTGAGGGTGAAGGTCATGGCGCGTCCTCCTGTCTGGGTGTCGCCCACCCTAACGCAGGGACCCGCCGGAAGTCGCCTCTAGTGCGCCGCATCCTTGGCCGCCGGCGTGAAGGCGCGGTCGTCCATCAGTCCGCCGGCCAGCGCCGCCGCGAACACCACGCAGGCGGCCAGCACGAACAGGGCGACGGCCAACTTCAGACCCCGTTTCACGCGATCTCTATGCGGTAGCTTTCGATGACCGTGTTGGCGAGCAGGGTCTCGCACATCTTCTTCGCCTCGGCGGCGGGATCGTCCACGCCGTCCAGATCGAACTCGATCAGCTTGCCGACCCGGGCGTGGTCCACGCCGGTCCAGCCCAGCCCGTGCAGGGCGCCTTCGACGGCCTTGCCCTGAACGTCCAGCACGCCCGGCTTCAGGAAGACGTGAACCTTCACCTTCGCCATCAGTTCAATCCCCCCTGAATCACGGTCGGCATGTCCTTCATGATGCCCAGTCGCCGGGCCACTTCGGTGTAGCTCTCGATGACATTGCCGAGGTCGCGGCGGAAGCGGTCCTTGTCCAGCTTCTCGCCGGTGGTGCTGTCCCACAGGCGGCACGAATCGGGGCTGATCTCGTCGGCCAGCAGCACGCGCGAGAAATCGTTCTCCCACACCCGGCCGAACTCGATCTTGAAGTCCACCAGGGTGATGCCGACGGCGCCGAACATGCCCGACAGATAGTCGTTCACGCGCACCGTCATGGCCAGGATGTCATCCAGCTCCTGGGTTGTGGCCCAGTTGAAGGCGGTGATGTGCTCTTCCGTGACCATCGGGTCGTTGAGCTCGTCCTTCTTGTAGTAGAATTCGATGATCGAGCGGGGCAGGGGCGTGCCCTCGTCGATCCCCAGCCGTTGGCTCATCGAGCCGGCCACGATGTTGCGGCACACCACTTCCAGCGGAATGATCTCGACCTCGCGGATCAGCTGCTCGCGCAGGTTCAGCCGCTTGATGAAGTGGTTGCTCACGCCGATGCCGTTCAGGCGCGACATGATGAATTCGCTGATGCGGTTGTTGATGACGCCCTTGCCCTCGAGGATCGCCTTCTTTTGGGCGTTGAAGGCGGTGGCGTCATCCTTGAAATACTGGATCAGGGTGCCCGGCTCGGGACCCTCGTACAGAATCTTGGCCTTGCCCTCGTAGAGCTTCTTGCGCTTGACGTTCATCATCTGGAGTCCGGGCGGGGCCTCGCCAGAAACGAAAATCGCGCGGCCAGCACGGTGGTCTGGGCGGCGCGATCCGGAATCGGGCGGGCGGGAGAATTCGACGGGCCCTCCCTTACCGGAAGCCGGGCTGCGACACAAACGGCGCCCCTCGTTGAACCGTCAGGGTTTCCGTTGCGTTCGGCTCCTGTGAGGCTATAGACCACCACGACCGCGGCCCAGCCGCCTGACGGAGCCTGCAGACGCCCATGACGACCTTTGACGATCGGGAAAAGGGCTTTGAGTCCAAGTTCGCCCTCGATCAGGAACAGGAATTCAAGGCGGTGGCCCGGCGCAACAAGCTGCTCGGCCTGTGGGCCGCCGCGAAAATGGGGCTGTCGGCCGACAGCGCCGAAAAGTATGCGAGCGCGGTGGTGCGCGCCGATTTCGAACAGCCGGGCGAGGAAGACGTCTACCGCAAGATCGCCCAGGATCTCGAAGGCGCCGGCCTCGTCGCCTCGGAAGGCGAAATCCGCCGCAAGATGGACGAACTGTCCTCCGTCGCCCGCGAACAGATTCGCGCCGGCGACTAGACCGCCTCCAACGAGGAAAGGCCGCGGCCTTTCGGCTGCGGCCTTTCAGGACGGATCGATTGGGCGACCCGCCGCCGGCGCCGTCTGGGGGGAGGGCGACGCCGGTATTCCTTGCCGCCGTCAGCCGGGCGTCGCCACCGTATCCACGGCGTGGATCACGCCGTTCGACCCAACCACGTCCGCCTCGATGACACGCAACTCTCCGCCCGCGGCGTCGGTCAGCAGGACCGAGCCGTTGGCGTCGACACGGGCCGTCAGAACGCCGCCCTGAAGGGTGGTCAGGCTCAGGGAGCCGCCGCCCGTCTGGATGCGCTGCACCAGACTCGCCGCGTCCAGCCGTGCGGGAATCACGTGGTAGCTCAGCAGCCGCCGGAGCTCCGCCTGGCCCTCGGGCCGGGTCAGGGCGTCGCGGTCCGCCGCCGGAATCTTCTCGAACGCCGCATTGGTCGGGGCGAAGATCGTGAACGGGCCGCTCCCGTTCAGCGTCTCGACCATGCCGGCGGTCTGGAGGGCGCTGACCAGTGTGGTGAAATCCGGATCGCTCTCCGCCACCGCCAGAACCGTGTCCGTCGTGGCCGGAGCGGTCGCCGGGGTCGGGCTCGTCCCGGTCTCCGGCGGCGCCTCGCGCTCGCAGGCCGCCAGCGTCAGGGCCACGGCGGCCAGGGCGAGCAACACTGGACGGGTCGACATCATCGCTCATTCCCTCTTCGGCGCCGCCCTCCCGGCGGCTCCCCCAAGGGATATGGCTCAGCTCGGAAAAGGATGCGTCGGCGCGGCAATTTTCCGCACCCGGCGCTCGACGAGCGGCGCTAGCCGACCCAGCGGGCCAGCACGGCCCAGGCTGCCGCCTTCTCGGCCAACGGCCGCGCATGGGCCGGGCTCGACGACGGCAGATCGATCAGGGTCACGCCCGTCGCGCCTGCCAGCACGGCTCGTCCCAGCCTGGCCGCCTTGCCGCCGTTGAAGGCCACGGCCCGCAGCTTCGGCAGCTCCGCCACGAGCCCGCGCAGGTCGGCCGCCTCCGGCGACCGGATGGCCGCATCCAGGCTGCCCGGCCGCTCCGCGCTGGCGATCACGTCCCACAGTCCGACCCCCGCCGCCTTCAGCGCCGTCAGCCGGTCCTCATAGGGCAGGGCGGCCAGGTCGCGGCCGACGACGTCGCCGATCAGCCGCCAGAAGGCGTTTCGCGGATGACCATAGTACTGCCCGGCCTTCAGGGACGCGTCCCCGGGCAGGCTGCCCAGAATCAGCAGTTGCGTGTTGGCGTCGACGACCGGGGCGAAACCGGCCTTGCGGGTCACGGCGTCAGGCGCTCCGGGGCCCGAACACCCGCGCGAACACCGTGTCGACATGCTTGGTGTGATAGCCGATGTCGAACAGCGCCTCGAGCTGCGCCTCCGGCAGGGTGACCCGCGCGTCGGCCTTGAGGAAGTCGAGGAAGGCCCCTTCGCCGCGCCACACCTTCATGGCGTTCTCCTGCACGGCGGCATAGGCGTCCTCGCGCGACACCCCCGCCTGCGTCAGGGCCAGCATCACCCGCTGCGAATGCACCAGCCCGCCCAGCAGGTTCAGGTTCTTCGCCATGTTCTCGGGGTAGACGTTCAGCCGCTCGACCACCCCGGCCAGCCGGTGCAGGGCGAAGTCCAGGTGAATGGTCGCGTCCGGCCCGATGCCGCGCTCGACCGAGGAATGGCTGATGTCCCGCTCGTGCCACAGGGCGACGTTCTCCATCGCCGGCACGACCGCCGACCGCACCAGCCGGGCGAGGCCGGTCAGGTTCTCGGTCAGGATCGGATTGCGCTTGTGCGGCATGGCCGACGAGCCCTTCTGCCCCTTGTCGAAGAACTCCTCGGCTTCCAGCACCTCGGTGCGCTGCAGATGGCGAATCTCGACCGCCAGCCGCTCCACCGAGCTGGCGACCACGCCCAGGGCCGCGAAGAAGGCGGCGTGGCGGTCGCGCGGGATCACCTGGGTCGAGACCGGCTCGATCTGGAGGCCCATCTTTTCGGCGACATAGGCCTCGACCGCCGGATCGACGTTGGCGAAGGTGCCGACCGCCCCGGAGATGGCGCAGGTGGCGATCTCTTCCTTAGCCGTCAGCAGCCGCCGTTTCGCCCGCTGGAACTCGGCGTGATAGCCGGCCAGCTTCAGGCCGAAGGTCACCGGCTCGGCGTGAATGCCGTGGCTGCGGCCGACGCACGGGGTCAGCTTGTGCTCCTTCGCCCGCGTCTCCAGCGCCGCCAGCACCCGGTCGACGCCCTCGACCAGCAGGTCGGCCGAACGCGCCAGCTGCACTGCGAAACAGGTGTCCAGCACGTCCGACGAGGTCATGCCCTGGTGCAGGAACCGCGCCTCGTCGCCGACGATCTCGGCCACATGGGTCAGGAAGGCGATGACGTCGTGCTTGGTGGTGCGTTCGATCTCGTCGATGCGGTCGGCGTCGAACACCACGTCCTTGCCCTTGGCCCAGATCGCCTCGGCGGCGCTGGCCGGGATGGTCCCCAGCTCGGCCATCCGGGTGGCCGCGTGAGCCTCGATCTCGAACCAGATCCGGTATTTGGTCTCCTGCGACCAGATGGCGACGGCGGCGGGGCGGGAATAGCGGATGATCATGGGCGCGGGGTGTCGGTCCAGCATGGCCGGGAGTCAAGCGCAGCTTGTGACAGGCCGGCTCAAACTGATTGGCGCGCCCGCCCGAAGCCGCCTATGGCCGGACAGGTCGTCAGCGAGGAGCCCGCGCCATGGAACTGATCATCGGACCGCGTCTGTATTCGACCTGGTCGCTGCGCCCGTGGCTGGTGCTGAAGCGCTGCAAGGCGGATTTCTCGGTTCGCGAGATCGACATCTATTCGCCCGCCGGCCAGGCCGAGCTGGAGCGCATTTCCCCCTCCCGTCTCGTGCCCCTGCTCAGGGTCGAGGGCGAGACCATCTGGGACTCCATGGCCATCGCCGTCTGGTGCGCCGAACGGTATCCCGAGGCGCGGCTGTGGCCCGCCGACGCCCATGCCCGCTGGCTCGCCCGCTCCGCCGCCTGCGAGATGCACGGCGGATTCATGGGCCTGCGCACTGACTGCGGCATGGGCCCGGACCACACCATGGTCGGCCCGGACCGGTCTCCGCCGCCCACGGGCGAAGCGGTGGACCGCGACATCCGCCGCATCGTCAGCCTGTGGAAGGAGATGCGCGGCCGCTTCGGGGCCGGCGGTCCGTACCTGTTCGGCGAATGGTCGATACCGGACGCCTTCTACACGCCCGTCGCTGCCCGCTTCCGGCATTTCCAGATCGATCTGGCGGCCTATGGCGACGACGGTACAGCCGCCGCCTATCGCGACGCCCTGCTGGCCCAGCCGGATTTTCTGGAGTGGTCGGCGGAAGCCCTGCGTTAACCGAGCACCGGAACCCGGCCTTAAGACAACAATGGTATTCCGGGAGCCTCGCCAACGCATCTGCGTTCAGAGTTCAGCCATGTCGATGCCCGTGCAACAGCCCCAGCCCCGACGCCCCAGCCTGATGGTCTACGGGCTGCTGATCGTGATCGCCTGCTGCCTTCCGGCCCTGTTGCTCGCCGGCCTCTAGCTAGCGCGAACCGCCGATCGTCGGGCTCGAAGCGATCTCGACCGTCTGTTGCGGCGCCGGCGGCGGCACATAGTCCAGCGCCAGAGGCACCAGGGTCGCGCCCGACGCCACCGCGTCCAGCGTGTTCAGCGGCAGCCCGTTGAGGCGCTGATAGATCCAGTAGGCCGCCACGACCTTTTCGACATAATCCCGCGCCTGCGGCACATCGATCGACTCGATCAGCAGCAGCGGATCGGCGTCGTGGCCCAGCTTGCGCACCGCCGCGACCATCGGCCCCGGCCCGGCGTTGTAGGATGCCGCGACCCTCAGCAGGTCGCCGTTGATCGCGGGCATCGCCAGCACCTTGCTGACATAGTCCTGGCCGAGCCGGGCGTTGACGCCGGGATCATACAGCCGGTCGGGATTCGACACGAAGCCGCGATCGTTGGCGAGCTCCGCCGCCGTGGTCGGCATCACCTGCATCAGGCCATAGGCTCCGACGGGCGATCGCGCGCGGGCGTTGAAGTCCGTCTCCTTGCGGGCGATGGCGTAGACCAGCGACCGCTCGATGGTGAAGCCGCCCGCCGGCTCGATCACCGGCTGCGGATAGCGGTCGGCGTCGATGCGCTCGGCCTCGTCGCTGACGCCGGTGACGCGCGGGCCGAGGGCCCGGCCCAGCGCCGCCCACAGTTTGCGCCCCTGCTCGGTCAGCTCCGACCGCAGGCCGGTGCGCAACTCGTCGCGGGCCTCGGTCCTGCGTCCGACCTCGTAATAGGCCACGGTGCGGCGGGCGCGGTCGTCCGACCGGATGAAGGCGTTCAGGGCCTCGGCGTCGACGTCGTCGGCGATGCGGGCCGCGCGCTGCAATTGCGCCTCGGTCCGGTAGGGCGTCGGCCCCAGGTTCTCGATGGTCGGCTCCTCGCCGAGCTGACGCAGGGCGATCTGGCCATAGAAGGTCGCCGGCCAGGCGCCGGCCTGGCGCAGCAGCGGCTGCACCCGATCCTGCTGACCGGAGCGGGCGGCGCTGCGGGCGGCCCAGAAGGCGGCCCCGGAACGCAGCCAGCCGTCCTCGGTCGGATCATCCAGCACCCGTTCGAAGGCGTTCGCGGCCTTGCCGAACTCGCCCAGCCGGTACTGGGCCAGGCCCACCACCCACCAGTCGCCGATCTCCTCGCCCAGCATCACCGCGCCGGTGAGGTCGTCATTGTTCAGCGCGATCCGCGCCGCCTTGGTGGGGTCGTCCGGCGACGCCCCGCCGCCGGCCTGCACCACGGTCGTCCAGGTCCGGCCGCTGGTGCTTGAGGGCCGCCTCGGCATGGGCGCCCCGTCCGGGCGCCGACGCAGCGCCAGATTGTAGGCCCGCGGGGCGGACGACAGGTCGGAATACTCTTCCAGCCACGCCGCCAGTTCTTCGTAGGTGGCGGAATAGTCGGCGTGGAACAGCCGTTCGAATTCGACCTGGCCCAGCAGCACGCGGTCCTGGGCCTGGCGGGCCGAGGCGCGCGCCGCCTCAAGGTCCCCGCGCCGCAGGGCGTCGAAGGCGGTGGTGTAGCTCAGGCGATCGGCCGGGCTCAGCGCCGACAGCACCGCGCGACGATCGTCATCCTCGGCGTAGGCCGGAGCGGCGGCGCCCAGCACAAGGGCGAAAGCCAGAGCGGTCGTCGGCGCGAATATCGCGCGGCGGAATGTAATCGGCACTGAGGCGGCCCCCCTTAGAGCGTTCAGGCGGACCGTCTCGACTCGATCCACACGGCGCTGTTCGTTCGGTCGTCAGGCCAGAAAGGCGCCACTCGCCCCGGCCCGTGTCAAGGATTCACCCCTTTTGGGGCAGTTTTGAGTCGGGCGGGTTAATGGCCGGCCTTCTGGTCCAGCCGGGCCGCCAGCGACAGCATGTCGGCCCAGGCCTGCCGCTTGGCCATCGGCTGGCGCAGCAGGAAGGCGGGATGCAGGGTCGGCAGGGTCGGGGCCGACACCCCGCCCTCGGCCAGCCGCCACTCGCGCCACTGGCCGCGCAGCTTCATGATTCCCTCGTCCGCGCCCAGCACCGCCTTCGACGCCGCCGCCCCGACCAGCAGCACCGCCCTGGGTTTCAACAGGGCGAAGGCCCGCTCGACGAACGGCGCGCACACCGCCTGCTCGGCAGGCGTCGGGGTGCGGTTGCCGGGCGGCCGCCAGAACACCGTGTTGGTGATGAACACCCGACCCTCCAGCCCGGCTTCGGCCAGCATCCGGTCCAGCAGCTTGCCGGCCTTGCCCACGAACGGCTGGCCGCGTTCGTCCTCCTCCGCGCCCGGCCCCTCGCCGACGATCAGCACCTCGGCCTCGGGATTGCCGCGCGAGAACACCGCCTGCCGCGCGCCCAGTCCGCGCAGGGCGCAACCCTCGAACGCCGCGATCGCCTGGCCCAGCGCCTCCAGCGTCTCCGCCCCGGCCGCCAGTCGCCGCGCCTCGGCCAGAGCGCTTGAGGCGTCGACCACCGGCGTAATCGCGGCCGTCGCCTTCGCCACGGCCTTCACCGCCGGCGGCGGTTCGACATGCGTCCGGTCGACCGGCGCGTCCCCGAAACAGGCGTCGACGCCCGCATCGCGCCAGAAGGCGAGCAGGCTTTCGGCGCTGGCGGTGTCGAGACCAGGCGCAGTCATTGGTCATCGTCGTTCAGCGTTTCAGCCATCACGACGCCGCTGCCGACCATGCTGGAAATCCCTCCCATCACAGCCAGGCCAAGGCCGACCCAACCCAGTATGGGGCGCTGCAGAATATCACTCAAAATGAGAGCCACGACCCCTCCGATGACACCCACATAGGCGATCGGCCACAACCAGCTGAGTTGGCGCGAGTTCATATCGCACAGGGATAGTCCTTGACCGCCCCGGCGTCACCTTCCGATAAGGCGTCACCCACAAGACCCTGCTTGCGACGAGGAATCAGCCATGGCCGAGGACGCTATCGAAGGCGGCGCGACGAACGCCTGGCAGGAAGCGGTGATCGACAAACTGCCGCCGGCCGAGGCTCTGGCCGGGGTCGAGCGCGAGGCCATGGAATACGACGTCGTCATCGTCGGCGCCGGGCCGTCTGGCCTGGCCGCCGCGATCCGGCTGAAGCAGCT
>NZ_JAVHLH010000190.1 GCF_031082345.1 Brevundimonas sp.
GAAGACGGTCGCCACCATCCTAAACCAGCGCGGCTATCGAACCGGGACCGGCAAACTCTTCTCCAACACAACGATCAACCGCCTCCTCCACGATGCCACCGCCAAAGGCATCTATTGCGGCAACTACTCCCAGTGGGACGCGTCGACGAAGACCCGATCGATCAAGCCTGAGAGCGACTGGGTTCAGACGCCAGTGGAGCCGATCGTATCGGAAGAGCTCTGGGACCAGTGCGTAAAGATCGTCGCCAACCAGCGCGTCGGCCGGAAGCGGCCATCGAAGGTAACGCAGCACCTCTTTACCGGCTTCCTCCACTGCACCTGCGGCGCACGCATGTACGTATGGGCGAGGTATCCAAAGTACCTCTGCCGGACTTGCGGCAATCGCATCCCTGCGGCGGATATCGAAGCCGTCTATCGCGAGCAGCTTCACGGTCTGCTCTTGTCCGAAGATCAGCTCCGACAGCACCTGGAAGCCGGGCACGAACAGCTTCGAGAAAAGGAACGACTGGTAGCATTTGCGAGCACGGAGCTCGCGCGCCTCCAGGCTGAGGATGATCGCCTCTACCAACTCTACCAATCCGGTCAGTTCACCGCGGAAGAGTACGGCCGCCGCTTCCGCCCGTTGGCCGACCGGCGGACCCAGCTCGAGGAGGAAATCCCTACCCTCACCGCTCAGTGCGATGTGCTCCGCATAACCCTCGCTTCAGAGCTGGAGGCGTTTAGCGAAGCCAGAGACCTGTATGGTCACTGGGAAGAGCTAGCGACCAGTGAGAAGCGTACCTTGGTCGAAGCCATCACTGACAAGATCGTTGTCGGTAAAGAGGAAATCGAAATCCAACTCATCAGCCTCCCTATGGCTGAAAAGCCGTTGGATAGTGCACGCAACTCACGCGATGGCTGAAGGGCTATATGCAGACGTGGGGCGTGCACACGCGCCGACCGTGGCGGCTCGGCGCACGGGGCGCCTTCGCCCTGATGATGACGGTCGGGGCGGCGGTCGTCTCGGCGGCCGTGAACGGCCCGACCATGGCCTGGGTCGCGGCGACCGTGCTGGTGGCCGCGATGGCCGGGCTCTCTCCCGAAACCCCGGCGCTGGCGCTGAGCGTGCTCGTTCTGGGCGCGGCTTCGGCCTGGCTGTCCTGCGTCATCGGCGCGCGGCGGGCCGGCGTGCCCTATGGACCCGCGGACATGATCGCCGCGCCGGCCTACTGGGCGCTGCAGAGCCTGGCCGCCGTGCACGCCGGGTGGCGGCTGGTGCGCGAGCCGTTCGCCTGGGACAAGACGCGGCACCGGCGAGATACGCCCGTCGCCCAGACGGCGACGGCGCCGGCCCACGCCGTGCTGGACGAGAGGGCGTCGGACCGCCTATCAGCGGGCCATGCCGCCGCGCCTCAACCCGTCGCCTGAGACCCTCGTCACCCGCGCCTGGGCCGACTACGCCCTGCTGGACAGCGGCGACGGCCGCAAGCTTGAGCGCTATGGGCCCCATACCGTCGTGCGGCCCGAGCCGCAGTGCTTCTGGTCGCCGCGCGATCCGGCCGCCTTCGACGCCGCCGACGCAGTGTTCGACCCGACCGACGAGGACGAGAGCGGGCGCTGGCGCTTCGCCGGGAACCCGATCGACACCTTCCCCCTGGCCTGGCGGGATGTGCGTTTCACCAGCCGGTTCACGCCGTTCCGGCACCTGGCCTTCTTTCCGGAGCAGGCGGCGAACTGGGACTGGCTGGATGGGCGTATCCGGCGGCTGAAACAGCCGAAGATCCTGAACCTGTTCGGCTATACCGGCGTGGCGAGCCTGGCCTGCGCGGCGGCGGGGGCCGAGGTCACCCATGTCGACGCCTCCAAGAAGTCGGTGGCATGGGCGCGGGAGAATGCGGAGCTGTCGGGGATGAGCGACCGGCCGATCCGCTGGATCGTCGAGGACGCGCGGAAATATGCGGCGCGGGAGGTGCGGCGGGGGTCGAAATACGACGGGATCATCCTCGATCCGCCCAAGTATGGACGGGGGCCGACCGGCGAGGTGTGGCGGCTGTTCGAGGACCTGCCGGGGCTGCTGAAGGACTGCGCCGCCCTGCTGTCGGACGATGCGTCCTTCCTGCTGCTGAATGCGTATGCAGCGCGGATTTCGGGGCTGTCGCTGGCGCATCTGATGGCCGAGGCGACGCACGATCGGGGCGGCGTCATCGACTGGGGCGAACTGGCGCTGGCCGAGGACGGACCGGACGGGCGGGCGATCGGGCTGAGCTTCTTCGCGCGGTGGTCGGCGTGAGCGACCGGCTGATCACCTCGCTGACCAATGACACGGTCAAGGCCGTGCGGGCGCTGCATATGCGCAAGGAGCGCGAGGCGACCGGGCGGTTTCTGGCGGAGGGCTTGAAGTTCATCGGCGAGGCGCTGGACCAGGACCGGGCGCCGAAACTGCTGCTGGTCGGCGAGGAGGCGCGGCCGCATCCGATCCTCGAGCGGGCGCGGGAAGCGACACGGGCGGCCGGGGGCGAGGTGGTCGTGGTGACCCACGCCATCCTCGAGAAGATCAGCCGGCGGGACAATCCGCAGACGGTGCTGGGGGTGTTCGAGCAGGTCTACACGCCGCTGTCGGCGATCCGGCCGGAGACGGCGCCGTGCTGGGTGGCGCTGGAGCAGGTCAGGGACCCGGGCAATCTGGGGACCATCATCCGGACGACCGACGCGGCGGGCTGCGGCGGGGTGGTGCTGATCGGGGACTGCGTCGACCCCTATTCGGTCGAGGCCGTGCGGGCGACCATGGGCTCGGTGTTCGCGGTGGCCATCGCCAGGGCCTCGGCGGCGGAATTCCTGGCCTGGCGGCAGGGCTGGCCGGGCAGCGTGGTGGGGACCCGACTGGACGCGACGCTGGGGTATCGCGAGGCGGACATCCAGCATCCGGCCCTGATCCTAATGGGCAATGAGCAGGCGGGGCTGACGGACGCGCTGGCCGAGGCCTGCGACGTCAACGTCAAGATCCCGATGCGGGGCCGGGCCGACAGCCTGAATCTGGCCATCGCCACGGGGATCATGGTCTATGCGGTCACGGATCAGGCCTAGAAGCTCCTCCCGTCGACGCGTTGGGCGGTCCAGCTCCACGGCTCGATGTCGGTCAGGGTGCGGACGTTGACGGCGACCATTTCCGACCCGTCGGGAGCCACGCCGCGGGCGAAGGTCTGGACGCCGCAGGTCTCGCAGAAGCGGTGCCGTATCTTGTGGTTATTGAACAGGTATTCGGTCTGCGACCCGTCGGCCGTGAGGCGGAAGGCGTCGGGCTGGACGAAGCCGAGCACGAAGCCCTTGCGGTAGCAGTGCGAGCAGTTGCACTCGATCAGGCCGTCGAGGCTCATGTCGACTTCATAGGCCACCGCGCCGCAGTGGCAGGAGCCGGTGTGGGTTTGAACGTCGGTCATCACGCATCCTCCAGCAGCACCACCCCCGGCGCCGATTTGAGGGCGCCGCGCAGGGCGCCGTCGAGGCGGTAGCGGCCGGGGAGTTTCAGCTCGACCTCGCGGCGGCCGTCGAGGGAGGCGACGAGGGAGACCTCCCCGCCCTTGCCGTCGGCCCTGGCCTTGTCGAGCCGCGTGCGAAGCGCCTCCGGGTCGGCGGATTTCGACGAGACGTGGATGCGCAGGCCCATCTGGCCGTCGTCGATCAGGGCGTCCAGCTTGCTTGCGTCGTCGCCGAAGAAGCGCACCTCGCCGTCCGAGGACTTGGCGCGGACGCGGACCATGATCGAAGCGCCGACCTCCAACACCTCGCGGCATTTGCGCAGCTGTTCGGGCGGGAACAGGCATTCGAATTCGCCGGTCGGGTCGGAGAAGGTGACGAAGGCGAATTTCTCGCCGGTCCTGGCGCTGGCCCGCTCCTGACGGCGGCGGACGACGCCGGCCATCAGGAAGGCCTCGTGGCCGGTCTCGGCCAGGGCGGTGGCCTCGGCGACGAAGGTGACGCGCTTGCGCTTCAGGGCCGGCGCCATGTCCTCCAGCGGGTGGCCGGACAGGTAGAAGCCGACCGCGGCCAGCTCCTGATCCAGCTTCTCGGGGCCGACCCACGGCTCGACCGGACGCAGGCGCGGCCGCGCCGCCCCGGCCTGGTCGCCGCCGAACAGGGAGACCTGGGACGAGGCGCGCTCGGCGGCCACGCTCTGGCAATAGGCCATCAGGGTGTCGGCCTGTTCGACCAGCTGGCGGCGGTTGCTGTGGAAGCTGTCGAAGGCGCCGGCGCGGGCGAGGTTCTCGAGCGCGCGCTTGTTGACGTCCTTGGGATCGACCCGTTCGAGGAAGTCGAAGATGTCGGTGAAGCGGCCGCCGGTCTCGCGCACCTCGACCAGGTGTGTCATGGCCTCAAGGCCGACGTTGCGGATGGCGCCCAGGGCGTAGAGGACCGAGCCCGTCTTGGCGCCGTCGGCGCCCTCCTCCCAGGCGACGTCGAAATCGGCCGAGGAGCGGTTGACGTCCGGGGACTTCACCGGCACCTCGAAACGACGACAATCCTGATAGAAAACCGCCAGTTTGTCGGTGTTGCTGAGATCGAGACTCATGGACGCAGCCATGAATTCGACCGGGTGGGTCGCCTTCAGCCAGCCGGTCTGGAAGGAGATCAGGGCGTAGGCGGCGGCGTGCGACTTGTTGAAGCCGTAGCCGGCGAATTTGGCGACCAGGTCGAAGATGCCGCCGGACTGTTCTTCCGGAACGCCCTTTTCCGAGGCGCCCTTGATGAAGCGCGCCCGCTGGAAGTCCATCTCCTCCTGCTTCTTCTTGCCCATGGCGCGGCGCAGAAGGTCGGCCTCGCCGAGGCTGTATCCGGCCAGGACCTGGGCGATCTTCATCACCTGCTCCTGGTAGATGATGACGCCGTAGGTTTCGGTCAGGACATCCTTGAGCGAGGGGTGGAGGTAGTCGACTTCCTGACGGCCGAATTTGCGATCGATGTAGGTGTCGATCATCTCCATCGGGCCGGGCCGGTAGAGGGAGATCAGGGCGGTGATCTCCTCGATCGAGCCGCAGCGCATCTTGCGCAGGGTGTCGCGCATGCCCTGCGATTCCAGCTGGAACACGCCGACGGTCTGGCCCGAGGCCATCAGTTCATAGGTGCGCGGATCGTCGAGCGGCAGGCCGTTCCAGTCGGGGGCGGCGCCGCGGCGCTCCAGATACTGGCGGGCGCGGTCAAGCACGGTCAGGGTCTTGAGGCCCAGGAAGTCGAACTTCACCAGGCCGGCGGCCTCGACCCATTTCATGTTGAACTGGCTGGCCGGGATGGTCGAGCGCGGGTCCTGGTACAGCGGCGCCAGCTCGATCAGCGGGCGGTCGCCGATGACGATGCCGGCGGCGTGGGTCGAGGCGTTGCGGTACAGCCCCTCCAGCTCCAGCGCCGTCTCCAGCAGGGCGGCGACGTTGGCGTCGGAGTCGCGCGCCTCCTTCAGCCGCGGCTCCAGCTGGATGGCCTGGGCCAGGGTGACGGGGTTGGCGGGGTTGGCCGGCACCATCTTGGCGAGGCGGTCGACCTGGCCGAGCGGCATCTGCAGCACCCGGCCGACGTCGCGCAGCACGGCCCGCGCCTGCAGGGTGCCGAAGGTGATGATCTGGGCCACCCGGTCCTTGCCGTAGCGGTCCTGGACGTAGTCGATCACCTCCTCGCGCCGCTCCTGGCAGAAGTCGATGTCGAAGTCGGGCATGGAGACCCGCTCGGGATTGAGGAAGCGCTCGAACAGCAGGCCGAAGCGCAGCGGATCCAGATCGGTGAT
>NZ_JAVHLH010000191.1 GCF_031082345.1 Brevundimonas sp.
TGGCTTGGGGGCTTGAGAACGATGCGTTCGACCACACTCGTCCTCCTGTTGGAGCGAGAACCGCCTCGAGGCTGGTGACACAACTGCTCCATGCTCGGCATATCGCCGCCCGGAAGGAAGTGTATCAGACCCTCGCCAAAGGAAATCGATCAGGAACCCTGCTTGCGGGCAACGTACCATCCTACGACGCCTTGCTCCCGTGGCTGAATGAGGCGAGCCGGGAAGAGCGCGAAGCCGTGTTCGAACTGTTGACTATGCGGATGGCACTTGATGCCCGACCGGTGAAGCCAATGCCGGCACTGGCGCGCGCCAATCTTACTTTCGTCGCCACTGCCCAGTTCATGGATGAACTGCTTGGATCAGGTTCTGGCGGTGTTTTCGAACAGTTCGCGGTTGCGGCTGTCCTGTCGGCACTAATCGATGAGTTCGGTTTGGGCGGGCAAGGGTCTCGTGCCTTGCGCGTCGAAACCAAGAACATCAATGCGTCCGACGCAAGCGCCGGTACGGCTGCTGATGTACAGATCATGCAGGGCGGAAGGGTTGAGGAGGCTTTCGAGGTCTCGGCGTCGGATTGGAAGCCGAAGGTAGCGCAGGCGGTTACGGCTGCACGAAACGCGGAGTTGCCACGGGCTCACGTCCTTGCATATGGCGGAAATCTTGAAGTGCTGGGAGAGCTGTTGGGCGATTCCACCACAGACGTGACCGTTATCGACGTACGGGACCTTCTCCGCGTCATGTTGGCGGTATTGAAGAAGCCCGCCCGCGAGGATGCCCTCCGGAAGCTGTACGACCTCGTCGACCAAAAGCAGACTGATGTGGAACTCGTGAACAGATACGTGGACCTTCTACGCAGCCATTCGTTGGCGGCGTGATCGGCTGAAAACTTGATCTCGAACAGCCTCGCCGATGACCTGCGCAAGCAGTGGCGGCACCGCATTGCCAATCTGCGTGTACTGCGAACTCCGCCGGCCGGAAAACTGGATGTGCGGGGGAAATGACTGGAGAGCGGCACTCTCCTGAATCGTAATTCGACGGGCTCCGGCCAACTCACCCACCCAGGGTGCGCCGCCGCTTGCCAGATGGCGGTGATAAGTCGGCACGAGATCGTCTAGATCTAGGAAGTGTGTCTTGTTCCCGCCGGCAGCCGCCAGAATTGTGGGGGACGGGAGATCAAGCTGGATGGCTCGACCGCCTCCGTTGAAGAGGTGTCCATGGTAGGGGTTAGGACGCAGATCCGGGCGCTTCGCGAACACTACCTTCGAAGGGTTAGGTTCACCGACAGCCGCACGCGTTAGAACCAGTCCCGCAGGAACCCGTCGTTCCGGTCCTCCTTGCGGAAGCCGAAATTCCACGCCCTCGCGGTTGCCGACAATGACCAACCGCCTTCTTGACTGAGGCACTCCATAGTCCGCCGCATTCAACACCTGAGGGGCCGAGATCGCGTAAATGTCGGCCAGCGGCGAAAGCACGTTCCGAAGATAATCTCCAAACGATGCGAGCCCCGGGACGTTTTCCATCACGAAGGCCTTGGGGCGGACTTCCAGAACGGCTCGCACGAACTCCGGCAGAAAGTCTCTCATGTCCTCTCGGCCACGCCTTAATCCCCCAATGGAAAACGGCTGACAGGGCGGCCCCCCTGCCACGATGTCGACGCCCCTGAATTCACGGAAATCGATCGTGCGAATGTCTGCTTGACGCACGTTGGCGTCGGGAAAGATGCCTCGGTAGGTCGCCGCTGCATCGGGCATCAGTTCAACGGCGAGGACCGGCGTGATCTGGGCGGCCTCGAATCCAAGACTCAAGCCACCTGCGCCACTGAACAGATCGATGCTCGTGATCATCGTTCGCCTTTCGCTCGGCTGTGACTCGCCCGGAAAGAGCTACCAGAACATTTCAAGAACACAACAGTTCCGTTCATCATAATGCACCGGCTAGTCGTTAAGCTGTGATTAGTGTGACCCTACAGCTTCACTCGAACTCCACCAGCACATCGTCCGCCGCCACCGGGTCGCCGGCCTTGGCGCCGACCGCCTTGACCACGCCGTCGCGCTCGGCCTTGAGGATGTTCTGCATCTTCATGGCCTCGATGATGGCGACGGTTTCGCCGGTCTTGACCTCCTGGCCGACCGCGACCGGGATGGCGACGACGAGGCCGGGCATGGGGGACTGGACCAGCTTGGAGGTGTCGGCGGCCTGTTTCTCGGGCAGGCGGGCGTAGAGGGCGGCGATGGCGGGGGTCAGGACGCGGACGCGGGCTTTGGCCGCGCGGTGGCGGATGACGAAGCCGTCGGCGACGCGGGCGACCTCGGCGGTGAAGGGCTCGCCGTCGAGCTCGGCGCGGAACTGGGCCAGGCCGGGGCGCCAGTCGATGTCCGACAGGCGCAGGGCGCGGTCCTCGCCGGCGAGGTCGAGGGTCAGGGCCTCGTCGTCGTCGTAGCTCAGGGTGACGCCGTGGGCCTCCTGGCCGATCAGGACGATCCAGTCGGTGCGGGCCGAGGGGTCGCCGGACAGTTCGGTCAGGATCTCGTTCATGGCCGCGGCGCTGGCGATCAGGATGTCGGTCTGGCGCCGATCCGGGGCGAGGCCGTGGAAGCCGTCGGGGAATTCGTCCTTGATGTAGCTGGTCGAGATCTGGCCCGAGCGGAAGCGCGGCTGGTCCATGACGGCGGCCAGGAAGGGCACATTGTGGCCGACGCCCTGCAGGTGGGTGTCCTCCAGCGCCCGGGCCATGCCGTCGATGGCGGCGTCGCGGGTCGGGCCCCAGGCGCACAGCTTGGCGATCATCGGGTCGTAGAACATGGAGATCTCGTCGCCCTCGCGGACGCCGGAGTCGTTGCGGACCGTGTAGCCCTCGGGCTGCGGGCCTTCCTCGGCGGTGTCGTAGCGGACGAGGCGGCCGATGGAGGGCAGGAAGCCGCGGTAGGGGTCTTCGGCATAGACCCGGCTCTCGATGGCCCAGCCGTTGATGGCCAGGTCCTTCTGTTCGAAGGCGAGCTTTTCGCCCCACGCCGAGCGGATCATCTGCTCGACCAGATCGACGCCGGTGATCAGTTCGGTGACCGGGTGCTCGACCTGCAGCCGGGTGTTCATCTCGAGGAAGAAGAAGCTGCGGTCCTGGCCGGCGACGAATTCGACGGTGCCGGCGCTGTCGTAGTTCACGGCCTTGGCCAGGGCGACGGCCTGGGCGCCCATGGCCTCGCGGGTGGCGGCGTCGAGGAGGGGGGAGGGGGCTTCCTCGATGACCTTCTGGTTGCGGCGCTGGATCGAGCATTCGCGCTCGAACAGGTGGACGACATTGCCGTGCTTGTCGCCGAGCACCTGGATCTCGATGTGGCGCGGGTCGATGATGAACTTTTCCAGGAACACCCGGTCGTCGCCGAAGGCGTTCCGGGCCTCGGCCTTCACCGCGGCGAAGCCCTCGGCCATGTCGGCGTCGGAGTGGGCCACGCGGATGCCCTTGCCGCCGCCGCCGGCCGAGGCCTTGATCATGATCGGATAGCCGATCTGGTTGGCGATCTTCACTGCCTCCTCGGTCGTCTCGATCAGGCCCATGTGGCCGGGGACGGTGGAGACGCCGGCCTCGGCGGCCAGTTTCTTGGAGCTGATCTTGTCGCCCATGGCCTCGATGGCCTCGGGGTTGGGGCCGATGAAGGCGATGCCCTCGTCGCGCAGGCGTCTGGCGAAGCCGGCGTTCTCGCTGAGGAAGCCGAAGCCGGGGTGGACCGCCTCCGCGCCCGTTTGCCGCACCGCTTCGACGATCTTGTCGGCCAGCAGATAGGACTGGGCGGCGGGGGCGGGACCGATCAGCACGGCCTCGTCGGCCATCTCGACGGCGAGGGAGCCGGCGTCGGCCTCGGAATAGACCTGCACGGTCTTGATGCCCATGCGGCGGCAGGTCTTGATGATGCGGACGGCGATCTCGCCGCGGTTGGCGATCAGGATCTTTGAGAACATGCGGTTTCGGGGGCTCTGAAGCGAACGTGATCGCCGGTGACGGCGCCGCCCCGATTAGGCCGCGATCCCGGGCGAGTAAACCGACGGGGGCGTTCATCCGAACGGGGTACGGGCTTGGCAAGGCCCGCTCCAATGGGCTTTAACGCTGCCCGATCCCTGTTCCCACGGCCCGGAGCCTGACTTTCATGTCCCGTATCCTCCCCGTCGCCGCGACCGCGGCCCTGACCCTGGCGCTCGGCGCCGGCTCCGCCCTCGCCCAGGACTTCCAGACGCTGGCGCGTCAGGACCTGCAGGCCGCCCGTGACCAGCTGGCCGCCAACCACCCCGCGCCGGTCGTGCCGGGACAGGCCAGCGACACCTTCCGCGCCTGGCTCGACGCCGGGCTGCAGGACGCCCTGTCGAAGGTCGGCCAGTCCAACAGCGGCTCCAGCCACGCCTATCTGCTGCGCTACTACGCCGCCGGCTTCCGCGATTCGAATATCGTCATCCGCCCCAGCTACGAGACCTCGGCCGACCGCTACACGGCGACCAGCTGGCCCGGCCTGGCGACCGGCTGGCGCAACGGCCAGTATGTGGTGACCTATGTCCAGCCGGGCGTGCGCCGCCTGCCGCCGGTCGGAGCCGTGGTCACCGAGTGCAACCTGGTCCCGATCGAGGAATATTCCCGCACCAAGCTGGACCTGTGGGAAGGCGACCTGACCACCGAGGCCGGACGGATCACCTCCGCCCCGTATCTGCTGTGGAACCGCAACAATCCCTACGCCGGCGGCACGCCCTCGACCTGCAAGTTCAAGGTCGGCAACCGCCGCGAGCGCGACTATGACCTGCGGCCGGTTCCGGTCGTCCCGGCCAACCTCGAGGCGGCCTACCGCGCCACCCTGTACACGCCCGGGCCCGTGCCGCTGGCGATCGAGACCGTCAACGGCCGTCCGTGGATCAACGTCCATTCGTTCGCCGACGACGCCGGTTGGGACGCCTTCAACGCGCAGCTGCAGAGCCAGCTGGGCGCCATCCAGGGGCCGCAGGGCTTCGTGCTGGATCTGCGCGGCGGCAGCGGTTCGTCGAACCTCGGCTCGACCGCCCGCGGCTACGGCGTCCTGAACCGCATCTGGACCTCGGAATTCACCCAGAGCCGCCAGCCGACCGGCGAGGACTTCGTCTATCGGGCCACGCCGGGGAACCGCCAGTGGTACGCCGAGGTGATCGAACGGATGAAGCAGGACGCCCGCTTCGTCTATGAGGCGCCCGAGGTCATCGCCCAGACCGAGGCCGTGCTGGCCGCTTTCGACGCCGCCATCGCCGCCGGACAGCCGAGCTTCACCCAGCCCCAGGCCGCGACCACCGCCGATCCCGCCGTCGCCAACCCCGTGCAGGGGCCGGTGATCGTGCTGGTCGACGCCGGTTGCTCGGGCGGCTGCCTCGACACCCTCGACCTGGTCAGCCGTCTGCCGAACGTGCGCATCGCCGGTTCGACCACGGCGGCGGATTCGATCTTCATCGAGCAGACCGTCGAGCGCCTGCCCTCGAGCTATGCGGACCTGAGCTACGGCCACAAGGCCTGGATCTCGCGCGAGCGGGGCAACAACCAGCCGTTCGTCCCGGCGCAGGGCCTGACCTACACGGGCGATCCGGTGGACGAGACCGCCGTCCGCGCCTGGGTGGGATCGCTGTTCGGCGGCTGAATGAACGATCTCCCTCCCCGGCGACGGGGAGGGTGGTCGCGTAGCGACCGGG
>NZ_JAVHLH010000192.1 GCF_031082345.1 Brevundimonas sp.
CGCCCACGGTGCGGGCCTTCATCGCAGCCTCCGTCGCATGCCCACGACCGCCACGGCGACCGCGGCGACGAGCAGGACCGCGGCGCCGGCGAGCAGGGCGACGGCGCTGAGGCCGGTCAGGAGGCGGGTCATGGACAGCATGCGCGGGGTCCTCGGCGTTGCGTGGATTTCTCGGCGCGAAGGGGTGGCGCCGCGGGAGCCGCGCGTCAATGCCGCCCCCACGCCAACCCCGCGTCTCCCCGCTTGCGGAGCGGCCCGGGACCGGCGACAAACACGCGGCATGACCGCCGCCCCCCCGACCTCGTCCGGAGCGCCGCCCAGCCGCCATGGGCCGCACATCTGCGATGCGCTGATCGCCGAGCGGGCGCCGCGTCTGACCCGGTCGGCCCTGTGGCCGGTGGCGCGGCCGTTTCTCTACAAGCTGCTCAACTATCGTCAGGCCGTTCTCATGGCCGACGCGGTGCGGCCGCTCTCCGGGGCCGAGGCGCTCGACTATATGAGCGGCCTGCTGGACCTGAAGGTTTCGGTCATGAACCCCGACCGGATCCCGGCGACGGGCCGCTGCATCGTCGTCGCCAATCATCCGACCGGCATCGCCGACGGCATCGCCGTATTCGACGCCATCCGGGCGCGGCGGGGGGACGCCGTCTTCTTCGCCAACGCCGACGCCCTGCGCGTCTCGCCCCGGCTGGGCGAGACGGTCATTCCGGTCGAATGGGTGCTCGAGAAACGGACGCGCGAAAAGACCCGGGCGACCTTGCTGGCGGCGAAGGAGGCGTTCGAGGCCGAGCGATGCCTGGTCATGTTCCCCGCCGGGCGGCTGGCGCGGGTGGCGAAGGACGGGTCGGTGACCGATCCCGACTGGGCCCCGACCGCCGCCTCTCTGGCGCGGCGACACGGGGCGCCGATCGTGCCGATCCATGTGGCGGGACCGACCTCGCGGCTGTTCCACGCCTTCGACCGGGTGTCCCAGGAGCTGCGCGACGTCACCCTGTTCCACGAGCTGCTGAACAAGAAGCGCAAGCGGTTCTTCCTCAAGATCGGCAAGCCGATCCCGCCGTCGCGGCTCGACATCGACGCGGCCCGGGCGACCTATGCGCTCAAGGCCTTCACCGAGCGCGTCCTGCCCAGCCAGCCGGACGCCGATTTTGCCTGAGTCCGCCGCCGTCACCCTGGCGCTGCCGGACGCCGACGCGACCACGCGCCTGGGCGCGGCCATCGCGCCGCTGCTGGCGCCCGGCGAGGCCGTGCTGTTGTACGGGCCGCTGGGGATGGGCAAGTCGACCCTGGCGCGCGGCCTGATCCGGGCCCTGACACGTCCCGACGAGGACGTGCCGTCGCCGACCTTCACCCTGGTGCAGTTCTATGAGAGCGATCCGCCGGTGGCGCATTTCGACCTCTACCGCCTGACCCGCGCCGAAGAGGCCGCCGAGATCGGCCTCGACGAGGCCCTCGACGAAGGCTGCGCCGTGATCGAATGGCCCGAACGGCTGGGCGACGACCCGTCCGCCTGGCTGGGGCCGGACCGGTTGACCGTCCGCCTCGTCGAAGAGGGCCCGGGCCGCGTTGCGACCGTTTCCGGCGCAGGGGCGTGGGACAGCAAGTTGAAGAGCCTCCATGTCTGACCGTGAACAGCAGCGTCTCGATTTCCTCAGGTCGGCCGGCCTCGCCGACGCCGTCCGCGCGCCCCTGCCCGGCGACGCCTCGACGCGGCGCTACGAACGGCTGACCACGGCGGCCGGGACGACCCTGATGCTGATGGACCAGGCGCCGGCGGCGGAGTCCCAACCCTGTGACCCGTCATGGACGCCCGAGCAGCGCCGCGCCGCCGGCTGGAACGCCGTGGCCCGGCTGTCGGCCGGCCGGATCGAGGCCTTCGCGGCCGTGGCCGAACATCTGCGCCACGCCGGCCTGTCGACGCCCGAGATCATCGCCGTCGATGTCGCCAACGGCCTGGCGGTCATCGAGGACTTCGGCGACGACCTGTTCGCCCGGGTCATCGAGGAGGGGGAGCCCCAGGCGCCGCTCTATCTCGCCGCCGTCGACGCCCTCGCCCGACTGCATCTGGCCGGCCTGCTGCCGCCGACCATGCAGGGGCGCGGCGGCGAATGGCCGTTGCTGACCTATGACGCCGTGGCCCTGCAGGGCGGGGCCGACCTGTTCGTCGAATGGATGCCGAAGCTGCATCCCGATCTCGACTTCGGCCCCGCCGCGCTGGACGAGTGGCGGGCGGCCTGGGCCCCGATCGCCGGCATGGGCGAGCACAAGGCCTGGGTCGTGGCCCACCGGGATTATCACGCCGAAAACCTGATCTGGCTGCCGGAACGCACCGATCACCGCCGGGTCGGGCTGATCGACTTCCAGGACGCGGTGCTGGCCCATCCGGTCTGGGACCTGCACTCCCTGCTCCAGGACGCGCGTCGCGACGTCCCGCCCGAGCTCGAGAAGGTCGCCTTCGACCACTATTGCGAGGTGATGATGGTCGACCGCGAGGCCTACTGGCGCGACTATGTCGCCCTCGCGGCCCTGAACGAGGCCCGCATCCTCGGCGTCTTCGCCCGGCTGATCGCCCGCGACGGCAAGCCGCGCTATCGCCAGTTCATGCCGCGCGTCTGGGCCCATCTGAACGCCAATCTGAAGCAGCCCGGACTGGAAGCGGTCGCCGCCTGGTTCGACACCCATGTCCCGGAGACGAGACGAGGATGAACGACGCGCCCACGACCGCCATGGTGCTCGCCGCCGGCCTCGGCACGCGGATGCGGCCGCTGACGGACGACCGGCCCAAGGCCCTGGTCGAGGTGGCCGGGCGCGCCCTGATCGATCACGTGCTGGACCGGCTGGGCGAGGCGGGCGTCGGGCGGGCGGTGGTCAATGTCCACTGGTTCGCCGACCGGCTGGAACAGCATCTGGCGTCGCGCGGCCCCGGGCCGGACATCGTCATCTCCGACGAACGGGCGGAATTGCTGGAGACCGGCGGCGGATTGAAGAAGGCGGCCCCGCTGCTGGGCCCTGAGCCGGTGTTCGTGGCCAATATCGACAGCGTCTGGACCGACAACGGCTCCGAGGGGAATTCCGCGCTGAATCAACTCGCTCGCCTGTGGAATCCGTCAATCATGGACGCCGCCCTGTTGCTGGCGCGGCGCGAGGGCTCGATCGGTTTCGAGGGCGCCGGCGACGTCTTCCTCGGCGAGGACGGCCGCCTGACCTTCCGCGGCGACGCCCCCGAGGCCCCGTTCGCCTATATGGGCGTCCACATCTGCCGGCCCGACTATGTCGCCGACGGGCCGGCGGGGCCGTTCTCGCTGAGCGGCCTGTGGCGCAAGTCCGCCGCCGCCGGCCGGCTGTACGGCTGCGTGCTGGACGGCGACTGGATGCACGTCGGCGACCCGCAGGCGCGGGACGAGGCCGAGGCGCGACTGGCCCAATCGAGACTGGCCGGGACAGGATGACCGCCCGGTTCGATCCGTTCGCTCCCAAGGGGCCCCGCTGGTACGCCATCGAGGCCCGGCGGCCGTTTCTCGAGGACCTGGCGGCGGGGGTGCTCGACTGGCTCGGCGAACACCCGCCCGAGGCCCTGTCCGACGCGGTCATCCTGCTGCCCAACCGCCGCGCCGCCCGCGCCTTCACCGGCGCCCTGACGAAACTGGCCGGCGACCGGCCGGTGCTGCTGCCACAGGTGCGGCCGCTGGGCGACCTCGAGGAGGACGAGCCGCCCTTCGCGCCCGGCGAGCTGGGCCTCGACCTGCCCCCCGCCATCAGCCCGCTGGCGCGCCGGTTCGAAATGGCGCGGATGGTCGCCGCCCACGATCCGCAGGCAGCCGCCTCGCCCCTGCACGCGCTGGAAATGGCCGACGCCCTCGGCGCCTTCCTTGATTCCTGCCAGCTGGAGGAGGTCGCGGACCTCAGCCTCGTCTCCAGCCTGGCCGGCGCCGACCTGGCTCAGCACTGGATCGAATCCGCCGCCTTCCTGGCCATCGCCATCGAACAGTGGCCCGCGCGTCTGGCCGAACTGGGCCTGATGGACCCCGCCGCCCGCCGCACGGCCCTGCTGCGCCGGCTCGCCGAAGCCTGGGACGCCCGCCCGCCGACCCATCCCCTGATCGTGGCCGGATCGACCGGCACCGCCTCGGCCGCCGCCGCCGTCATCGGGGCCGCCGCCCGCGCGCCGCAGGGCTGCGTCGTCCTGCCAGGGCTCGACCTCGACCTCTCGGTCGACGCCTGGGACGCCGTGGATGAGCAGCATCCCCAGGGGGCCCTGAAGCGGCTGCTGGACCGTCACGGCGTCGCGCGCGACCGCGTCTCCATCTGGGGCGGGGCCGCGGCCGCGCCCTCGGCCCGTCGCCGCCTGATCGCCGAGGCCCTGACCCCGCCCAAGGCGACCGCCGACTGGCGCGAAACCATCGACGCCATGGCGCGCGAGCCGGGGGATCCCGTCGTCGAGGGGATGGCGGGCCTGACCCTGATCTCCGCCCGCGCCGAGGAAGAGGCCGCCGCCGTCGCCGCCGTCCTGATGCGCGAGGCGCTCGAGACGCCCGGCAAGACCACCGCCCTGGTCACGCCTGACCCCCTGTTCGCGCGCCGCGTCCAGGCCCGGTTGTCGCGTTGGGGCCTGGAGGCGGACTCCTCGGCCGGCTCGCCCCTGTCGATCACACCCGTCGGCGTCCTCCTCTCGCTTCTGGCCGACGGGGTCGGGGAGCCATTCAGCGCCGCCGCCCTGCTGGCGCTCCTCAAACACCCGCTGACGCGCTTGGGGATCGACCCGCGGTCGCTGACCGATCAGGTTCGGATGCTGGAGCTTCACGGTCTTCGGGGACCCCGCCCGACCGACTGGGCGGCCGTCGAGCGCCAGCTGGCCCGCGCCCGCGAGCCGCGATTCGAACGGCCCCGGTCGGACGTCTGGCTGACCCAGGTCGCCGAAGGCGAGGCCTTGCTGACCCCGCTCCGCGCCGCGCTCGACCCCTGGCTCGAACTGTTCACCGGCGGACCGGTCCCTGTCGACGTCGCCGCGACCGCCTTGGTCGAGGCGGTGGAACGGCTGTGTCACGACGAGAGCGGGGCGACGGACGGGGCCTGGCGCGGCGCAGAGGGTGAGGCGGCGGCGCGGATGCTGTCCGACCTGATCGCCGACGGCGGCGGCCTCCAGCCGCTGTCCGGTCCCGACTTCGCCCGGCTGATCTCCGGCATGCTGGCGTCCGGGGTGGTCCGCACCGGCGGCGCGGCCCATCCGCGCCTGCTCATCCTCGGCGCCATCGAGGCCCGGCTGGCGCGCGCCGACCGGATGATCCTGGCGGGAATGGAGGAGGGGGTCTGGCCGCGCGGCTCCCCGATCGATCCCTTCCTGTCCCGTCCGATGCGCAAGGCGCTGGGTCTGCCGCCGCCCGAACGGCGCATCGGCCTGTCGGCCCACGACTTCGCCCAGTCCGCCTGCGCGCCGGAGGTCATCCTGCTGCACGCCGAACGGCGCGGCGGACAGCCTTCGGTCAAGTCGCGCTGGCTCTGGCGGCTGGAGACCCTGGTCGGCGGCGCCGGCCACGCCCTGCCCGGCCGCCCGGACGTCCTCGCCATGGCCCGCTCGCTCGACGCCCCTGACAGCGCGCCGCCGTCGACCCTGGCCCCGGCCACGCGCCCCGACCCCCGCCCGCCGGTGTCCCTGCGCCCACGCCGCCTGTCGGTGACCC
>NZ_JAVHLH010000193.1 GCF_031082345.1 Brevundimonas sp.
CGGCCAGGGCGGCGCTCGAGGCGACCACGGCGTGGCCGTCGGCTCGGCCCAGCAGGACGACGCGGCCGGGCGCGGCGGCGTCGAGGTCCGCGCGGGTCAGGAACCGCCCCTCCGGCCAGTGGGTCTCGATCCAGCCGCGGCCCACAATGGGCCCGCCCGGATGGACCTCGGCCCAGGCCGCCAGCCGGGCCATGGCCTCGGCGACCGAGCTCGAGCCCTCGAGGTTGAGAGTCAGTTCTCGCCAGCCGATGCCGTCGAGGTGGGCGTGGCCGTCGGTGAAGCCGGGAAACAGCACCGCCCCCTTCAGATCGAGCGCCTCGGCGTAGCTTACCGAAGGCGCGCCGGCGGCCGGGCCCACGTAGGCGATGCGGCCGTCCTGGACGAGGACCACCTCGGCCGTCGGCTGGCTGTCGACGCCGGTGTAGATGGTCCCGCCGTGGATCAGCAGTTCCTGGGCCTGGGCGCTCCAGGCGGCGGAACCGAGGAGCAGGGTGAGAAGAAGGGTGCGGCGCATCTGACGGTTCCTGAGTCTGGCGGACATCGGACTCGCCTTACCACGAACGGTCCGTCAAGCTCCGGATCAGGAGGAAGTCATGATCATCGCCGCCCTGTTAGTGTCCGTGCTGGTTGCAAGCCCCGATCCCGAGCCGCCCCGGGCCGAGCTCTGTCTTGCCCATGTCGAGGCCATGATCGCGGAGGCCGAGCGGGAGACCGGCATGGTGGCCGGGCCGAGCTGGTTCATCCGCAGCTGGTGGACGGCGCAGTTGCCCGAGGACGACGCTCCCGGGGCATGGACCGAGGAACAGCGGACCCGGCTCGCGCTTTCCATGCCGGAGCGCAAGGCCGCCGAACCCGACGGATACCGGGCCGAGCTGCAGTCCTGCGTGGACGAAGCGATCGAGGGCGGCGCCCTGCCCTGAGGAACGAGGATGAAGCTGTTCACCATCGGCTATGAGGGCGAACCGCAGACGGCGGTGATCGACCGGCTGAAGACGGCAGGCGTCCAGGTGCTGGCCGATGTGCGGGCGGTGGCGGCGTCGCGCCGGGCCGGCTTCTCCAAGACGGTTCTCGGGTCGAGCCTCGCCGAGGCGGGGATCGAATATGTCCACCTGCGCGACCTCGGCACGCCCAAGGCCGGACGGGACGCGGCGCGCAAGGGCCGGATCGGCGAGATGCGCGCGATCTTCGCCGAGCACATGCAGGAGCCGCCGTCGCAGCTGGCCTTCGAGCGGCTGCGCGAGATCGCCAGGGACCGCCCGACCGCCCTGCTCTGTTTCGAGGCCGACCACGAGGGCTGCCACCGCTCGGCGCTGGCCGAGCGACTGCAGGCCGAGGACGGCTTCGAGGTGGTGAACCTCTAGGCCGCCGCCTTCTGACCGGCGAACTTGCCGTAGAAGGTCTCGCCCTTCGCGGCCATGTCGCGCAGCAGCTGCGGGACCGTGAAGCGGTCGCCGTAGCGTTCCGCATAGATGTCCGCCTGCTCGACGAAGGCCTTCAGCCCGGTCTGGTCGATCATGGTGATCGGGCCGCCGGTCCAGGGGGCGAAGCCCCAGGCCAGGATGGCGCCGACATCGGCTTCGCGCGGGTCGTCGATGACGCCCTCTTCCCAGCAGCGGGCGACCTCGACCGCCTGCCGGTAGAGCAGGCGGCGCTTCTGGTCCTCGACCAGTTCGGGGGTGGAGTCGTCGATCTTCACCGGGGCCAGGTCGGACAGGCCGGACCACAGCTTTTTCGGCTTGCTGTCGTAGTCGTAGAAGCCCTTGCCGTTCTTGCGGCCATAGCGGCCGAGATCCTCGACCATGGTCTTGACGATCTTCCAGCCCGGCAGCGGCTCATAGGCGTCGCCGAGGTCTTCCTGGGTCTGTTTGGCGATCTTGACCGACAGGTCCAGGGCGACGTCGTCGTGCATCTCCAGCGGACCGCGCGGCATGCCGGTCATGCGGCCGATGTTGTCGATCAGGGCAGGGGCGTAGCCCTCCTCCAGCATGGCCAGACCCTCGGCGACATAGGTGCCGAAGCAGCGCGAGGTGTAGAAGCCGCGACCGTCGTTGACGACGATCGGGGTCTTCTTGATCTTCATGACGTAGTCGAGCGACTTCGCGATCGCGGCCTCGCCGGTCTTTTCGCCGAGGATGAGCTCGACCAGCATCATCTTGTCGACGGGCGAGAAGAAGTGGATGCCGATGAAGTCCTCGGGGCGGACGGACGCTTCCGCCAGGCCGGTGATCGGCAGGGTCGAGGTGTTGGAGCCGAACACCGCGCCGGGGGCCAGCTGGGCCTCGGCGCGCTTCGTAACATCGGCCTTGATCTCGCGGTTCTCGAACACGGCCTCGATGACCAGGTCCGAGCCCTTGATCAGGTCGTAGTCGGTCGTGGCGACGACCGAGGCCAGCAGGGCGTCAAACTTCTCCTGGGTGATCTGGCCGCGCGAAAGGCGCTTCTTCAGCAGGTCGGCGACGTGGGCCTTGCCCTTGTCGGCGGCCTCCTGGTCGCGGTCGATCAGGATGGTCTCGATGCCGGCAAGGGCCTGCACATAGGCGATGCCCGCGCCCATCATGCCGGCGCCGATGACGGTGACCTTCTTCGGGTCCGACTTCGGCACGCCGGCGGGGCGGACGGCGCCCTTGTCGAGCTCCTGCTTGCTGAGGAACAGCGAGCGGATCATGGCCTGGGCCTGGGGCGTCATCAGGGTCTTGATGAAGTAGCGGGTCTCGATGCGCAGGGCCGCGTCCATCGGCACCTGGGCGCCTTCATAGACGGCCTTCATCAGGTTCAGCACGGCGGGGTAGTTGCCGTAGGACTGCTTGCGCAGCATGGCGTTGCCGACGAGGAAATTCTGGATGCCGGCCGGGTGGTAGGGGCCGCCGCCGGGCAGTTTGAACGACTTTTCGTCCCACGGCTGGACGGCCTTGCCGCCGCCCTTGATCCACGCCTTGGCCGCGTCGACTTCCGAGCCTTTCGCCACGACTTCGTGCACCACGCCGGCGCCCTTGGCGTCGTTCGGGCGCCACGACGAGCCGGCGCTCATCGCCGTCATCGCCGCCTGGACGCCGATCAGGCGCGTCAGCCGCTGGGTGCCGCCGCCGCCGGGGAAGAGGCCGACCTTGATCTCGGGCAGGCCGAGCTGGATCTTGTTGTCGTCGCCGACGACCCGGTAGTGGCAGGCCAGGGTCAGTTCGAGGCCGCCGCCCAGCGCCAGGCCGTTGATGGCCGCAGCGACCGGCTTGCCGCAGGTCTCGAGCGCGCGCAGGGCGCCGTTCAGCTTCCAGCCCGCGTCATAGGCGTCCTGAAGCGAGCCGCCGGCCAGCATGCCGCCGGCCATGTCGCCGAGGTCGGCGCCGGCGCAGAAGCCCGAGGCCTTGCCTGAGGTCAGGACCGCGCCCTTGATGGCGTCGTCGGTCTTGATGCGCTCGACCCACTCCGGAATCTCCTTCATCACGCCCGAGGTCAGGGTGTTCATCGACCGTCCGGGGACGTCGAAGGTGATCAGGGCGATGCCGTCGGCGTCGACGTCGATCTTGAAGTTTTCCATGGTCAAAATCCCTCGGCTCAGACGCGTTCGATGACGGTGGCGGTGCCCATGCCGCCGCCGATGCACAGGGTGATCAGGGCGGTCGACTTGCCCGACCGCTCCAGTTCGTCGAGGGCGATGCCGGTGATCATGGCGCCCGTGGCGCCGAGCGGGTGGCCCATGGAGATGCCGCCGCCGTTCACGTTCATCTTGTCGTGCGGGATGTCGAGCGCCTGCATGTAGCGCAGGACGACGGCGGCGAACGCCTCGTTCAGCTCCCAGACGTCGATGTCGGCGGTGGTCATGCCGAGTTTGGCGAGCAGCTTCTTCGTCACGAACTCGGGGCCGGTCAGCATGATCGAGGGCTCGGAGCCGATCGAGGCGGCGCCGACGATGCGGGCGCGCGGCTTGAGGCCGAGGGCCTGGCCGGCCTCCAGGGTGCCGATCAGGACGCCGGCGGAGCCGTCGACGATGCCCGAGGAGTTGCCGGGCGTGTGGACGTGGTTGACGCGCTCGACCTCGGGGTAGCGCTGGTTGATGACGCTGTCGAAGGCCATCTCGCCCATCATGGCGAAGGAGGCGTTCAGGGCGCCGAGGGTCTGCATGTCGGTGTTGGGACGGATGGTCTCGTCGCGGTCCAGCTGGACGAGGCCGAGCTGGTTCTTCACCGGGATGACTGATTTCGAGAAGCGGCCGTCGGCCCAGGCGGCGGCGGCGCGCTTGTGGCTTTCCATGGAGTAGGCGTCGACGTCGTCGCGGCTGAAGCCGTATTTGGTGGCGATCATGTCGGCCGAGACGCCCTGGGGCACGAAATAGGTCGGGAAGGCCGAGGACGGATCGACCGGCCAGGCCCCGCCGTCGGAGCCCATCGGCACCCGGCTCATGGCCTCGATGCCGCCGCCGACGGCGAAGTCGGCCTCGCCGGATTTGACCTTGGCCGCGGCCATGTTCACCGCCTCGAGGCCCGAGGCGCAGAAGCGGTTGATCTGGACGCCCGCCACGGTCTGGGCCCAGCCGGCGGAGAGGACGGCGGTGCGGGCGATGTCGGCGCCGAGTTCGCCCACGGGGGTGACGCAGCCGAGGATGACGTCGTCGACCTTGGAGGTGTCGAGGTCATTGCGATCGCGCAGGGCCTCCAGCACCTGGGTCGCCAGGCTGAGGCCGGTGATCTCGTGCAGGGAGCCGTCCTTCTTGCCCTTGCCGCGCGGGGTGCGAACCGCGTCGTAGATATAGGCCTCGGTCATGGGTGCGTCTCTCCTTGGGGTCCCTGACGCTCGGCGCGCGGCGCCTCGCTGCATGAGGGACAGGGTGCGGATTCGAAACTCGCTCGCCAGAAACCCTACGCTTACGTCAACGTCAAGTATTTTGCCCGTTTCGCCGCCGCAGGTAGACGGTTCCGGGAAAAAACACAGTGGATCGAGTCTACCCCGTCTACCCGTCGAAGCCGACGGACAGACCGAACCCTACCCCGCGCCTGCGTCAATTCCGGTCGTATCACCCGGACGCGGAAACGGGCCGACGGGCGCCAGAATGTCCGCTCGCGAACACCCCGGGGCCTGAGATCGCGAGAACGATTCTCACCTTGTCCCGTCTCGGGAACACGCGCGCCTGCCGGGACTTAAGCGGCCATACCCCGCCCGTTCCGAGGAGAATACGACATGACCCAGACCTACGAAGAGATGGACGCGATCGCGATGCTGAAGGCCGACCACCGCAAGGTGGAGGACATCTTCGAGCAGTTCGAAAAGGCGACCTCGAAGGCGAAGAAACAGCAGCTGGCCGAGCAGGCCTGCCTGGAGCTGAAGGTGCACACCATCCTCGAGGAGGAGATCTTCTATCCGGCCTGCCGCGGCCAGATCGAGGAGGACCTGCTGAACGAGGCCTATGTCGAGCACGACAGCGCCAAACAGCTGATCAACGAGATCGAGGCGGGCGGTCCTGAAGAGGATTTCTACGACGCCAAGGTCAAGGTGCTGTCGGAGATGATCGAGCACCACGTCAAGGAAGAGGAGATGCGCTCGGAGGGCATGTTCAGCCAGGCGCGCTCGGCCGGTCTCGACATGGACAAGCTGGCCGACGACATGCGCGCCCGCAAGCGCACCGCCATGGAGGAGTTCCAGGCCGGCAAGCCGGCCG
>NZ_JAVHLH010000194.1:0-2202 GCF_031082345.1 Brevundimonas sp.
GGCGCGGATCGCGGGGGCGGCCTCGGCGACCGGCGGCGTCGCGACCTGGGCGTGGACCGGCGAGATGACGGCGACGGCGAGCCCGAGGCCCAGCACGGCGCCGACGGTCAGGCGGGCGACGGCGGAGGCGGTGGTCTTGAGGCGCTTCTTGAAGGTCATGTCAGGTCCGTGGATCGAGAGGGGTGGGGGGCGGTCATTCGCCGTCGATGAAGATGGCTTCGATCGGCTGTTCGAAGATCCGGGCGATCCGAAAGGCGAGGGGCAGGGACGGGTCGTAGCGGCCCGTCTCCAGCGCGTTGACGGTCTGGCGCGAGACGCCGAGCCGCTCGGCCAGATCGGCCTGGCTCCAGCTGCGCTCGGCGCGCAGCACCTTGAGGCGGTTGTTCATCCGGCGGCTCCTAGCGGTGCTTCAGCCACCAGACAGACCAGGCGACGCCATAGCCGACCAGCTGGAACAGCAGGATGGTCCACATGCCGGTTGTGACGAGGTCGGGCCCGATGAGTCCGAAAAAGGCGGCGCCGGCGCCGTCTTCGCGGAGGGTGAGGGTGGTCACAAGGATGGCCCCGACGGCCATACCGCCCGAGCCGCCCCACCACCAGGCCCATTTGTGGGCCTCGCGGGCGGCCTCGTCGATGCCGCGCCACCACCAGATACTGGCGGCGAAGGCGATGGCCATGACGAGGGACAGAACGGCGGCGGTGAGAGCCAGGCCGAAGGTTCCGGGCCGGTCATCCAGCAGCGCGCCAACCCCTCCGGCGACGCCGCCCAGCAGGCCCACGCCGAGCAATATCAGCAGATAGGTTCCAAGGCCGAAGGGACGTTTGGGCCGGGGGGCGGGGTCCATCAGGGGCTCCTCATCGAATGACAAGGGTGTTTTACATCGCTCAGGATGGGTGTCAAGCAGGCTTGTCTAAAAGTCCGCCAGCCTTGTCCCGGTCATTCAGCCGCGACGTCGGGCGTCGGGGCGGCGATCAGTTCGGGGCGGGAGAGGGCGCGGGGCGAGCCCTCGACCGGCGGCAGTTCGGGCAGGTCCTTGCCTTCGTGGTCGACGTGGAGATCTTCGAAGCGTCGGGCCGAGACCATGACCTGGCTCTCCAGCGAACCGACGAACTGGTTGTATTTGCCGACCGCCGTGTCGAGCGCCCGGCCGACGGCGGCGGCGTGGCCGCCCATGACCGACAGGCGTTTGTAGAGCTCCTTGCCCAGTTTCGCGACCTGCTCGGCGTTGCGGGACTGCTCCTCGGCGCGCCAGCCGTAGGCGACGGCCTTGCACAGGGCGAACAGGGTGGTCGGGGTGGCGATCAGCACGCGGGCGTCCATGGCCTGGGTGATCAGGTCCGGTTCGTGGTCGAGGGCGGCGGACAGGAAGGATTCGCCGGGCACGAACATCACGACCACGTCGGGGCTGGGCTTGAACTGGTCCTGATAGGCCTTGGACGACAGCTGGCGCACGTGGGTCTTCATGCTGGCGGCGGTGCGCAGGGAGGCGGCGCGGCCCTGGGCCTCCTCGTCGCCGTCGGCGGCGTCGGGGAAGGCCAGCGGCACCTTGGCGTCGATCACGAACATGCCGCCGCCGGGCATGCGGACGACGAAGTCGGGGCGTTGCTGGCGGCCCTGGTCGTCGGCGGTCGAGGTCTGTTCGGTGAAGTCGAAACGGCCGGCCATGCCGGCGGCCTCGAGCACGTTGCGGCAGGTCTGTTCGCCCCAGCGGCCGCGTCGTCCGGTGTTGCCCTTGAGCGCCTCGGTCAGGCGTCGCGCCTCGTCGCGGGTGGCGGTGGAGGCGGTCATCAGCAGGGCCAGCTGTTCCTTGAGGCCGCCGGTCTCCTCGTTGCGGGTTTTTTCGAGGGCGGCCACGTGCTCCTGGAATTTGGCCAGGGTGTCGGCCACCGGCTTGAGCTGGGCCTCCATCCGCTCGCGGGCCATCAGTTCGCGGTTGCGGAAGGTCTCGTCGGTGCGTTTGAGCAGTTCCTCGGCCACGGCGCCGGCGGACTGGGCGGCCTGGGCGCGGAGGAATTCGGCGTTGGCCGCGGACTGGTCCTCGAACAGCTTCATCCGCGCCTCGGTCTCGGCGTGGCGCTCGCGCAGCTCCCAGTTCCGGGTCTCGGCCGCGGCGGCGCGGCGGCGCTCCATCAGGGCCCAGGCGAGGGCGATGACGGCGATGACGGCGGCGGCGAAAAAGGCGACGAGGGAGGCGTTCATGC
>NZ_JAVHLH010000194.1:2212-5627 GCF_031082345.1 Brevundimonas sp.
CTTAGCGGGAGTCGGAGGGGGCCGCCATGGCGGCAGCCGAGGTAGACTCGCGGAGTCCACAGTGGATGGAGTCTACCTCGTCTACTTCGTCCGAGGGTCGGTCGGTCCAAAGCTCCGCGCGGCCGGGGTTGCAGCCATGGGCGGCCCCGCCCTTGTCGGGGCGGGAGACAGTGGATGGAGTCTACCGGGTCCAGGGGGTTGGTCGCGCGGGCAGGTCATGCCGCCACCCTACGCCGGGCCTGCGTCAGAATCGGACGTAGGGACCTTGTCATCCCGGCCGAAGCGAAGCGGAGAGCCGGGACGGAGCTCGCTGTTGTATGGACCTCCCGGAAATCGCGGCGCGATTGTCCGGGAGACGGGCAGTCATCGCGCGAGACTTGCCTGTCTCCCGGATAGCGGCTGACGCCGCTTCCGGGAGGATGTGCCTGGTGGTGACGCGTCCCGGATCGCCGCATTCGCGGCGTCCGGGATGACAAGGGACCTGGTCTCAGGCCGGTCGCCGCTGCCGCAGCGCCTGGATGATCGTCCCGTCGTCGAGCCAGTCGAGTTCGCCGCCGACGGGGACGCCGCGGGCGAGGGAGGTGATCTCGACGCCCGAGCCGGCCAGCCGTTCGGCGATGTAGTGGGCGGTGGTCTGGCCGTCGACGGTGGCGGGCAGGGCGAGGACGACCTCCTTGGCCTCGCCGCCGCGGACCCGGCCGACCAGCTCGGCGACGCGGAGGGCGTCGGGGCCGACGCCGTCGAGGGCCGAGAGCAGGCCGCCGAGCACATGGTATTTGCCGCGGAAGGCGCCGGACCGCTCCATGGCCCACAGGGCGCCGGCCTCCTCGACGACGCAGATCAGGCCGTTGTCGCGGGCGCGGTCGGAACAGATCGAGCAGGGGTCGCGGGTGTCGGGCGCGCCGCAGACGCTGCACGAGGTGACCTTGTCGGCGGTCTCCTGCAGGGAGGCGGCGAGGGGGACGAGCAGTTGTTCGCGCTTCTTGAGCAGGGCGAGGGCGGCGCGACGGGCCGAGCGGGGGCCGAGGCCGGGCAGTTTCGCAAGGAGCGAGATCAGCCGTTCGATTTCGGGTCCGGCGGAAGCAGCCATAGGCGGCGCATATCAGGCGGGAGGACGGTTGCCTATCCGGTCGGCCGCCGGACCAAGGCGGTTCATCACAACGACCACAACGCAAGGCACGACGAACACGACGGGAGCGAGCAGTTCGTCGCCTTCGCGGGCCCTTGCCCGCAATCATTCGATTGCGCCGCCCTGAAGGGCGCCGCGGGCCCACCGGCCCCGTCGTGTCCGTTGTGAACTCGTCGTGCCCGTTGTGATGAACCTTCCAGCGGCGGCCGGAAGAGCCGGACTCAGAACAGCTTGGGCATGCCGGGGATGTTCATCCCGGCCATGGGGCCGGCGGCCTCGCGCATCAGGGCGGAGTTGACCTCGTCCAGCTTGCGCTTGGCGTCGGCATGGGCGGCGACGATCAGGTCGGCGAGGATCTCGGTCTCGCCCGGGACCATCAGGCTGTCGTCGATCGTCACGCGTGTGACCTCGCCGGGGCCCTTCAGCTCGATGGCGACGAGGCCGCCGCCGGAGCTGCCGGAGGCGGTGGTCTCGGCCATTTTCGCCTGGGCGTCCTGCAGCTTCTGCTGCATCGCCTGGGCCTGCTGCATGAGGGCGTTGAGGTCTTTCATGGGCCCTAGATAGGCCCCCTCGACCCGGGGCCGCAAGGGCGCGGCGGACGGTCGCGGGCCGCATCTGTAACAGTATGTGTTCTTGAATGATCCGTCGCGGCGCCTAATTCGTATTCGCAACTGTTGCTAATACTGATCAGGAGGATTCCCCATGGCCTTTGACTCGACCCTCGTTCGCGACCGCCCGCTGTCCGAGGCGGCGCTGGCCCAGCTGTTCACCGAGGCGCGCACGCGCAACGCCTGGTCGGATCGGCCGGTGCCGGAAGCGCTGCTGCGCCAGCTCTACGACCTGACCAAATTCGGCCCGACGGCGGTGAACGCCACCCCGGCGCGGTTCGTGTTCGTGACCTCGCCGGAGGCCAAGGCGCGGCTGATCCCGCTGATGAGCGAGGGCAACCGGGCCAAGACGCTGCAGGCGCCGGTCACGGTGATCATCGGTCAGGACATCGAATTCCACGAACAGCTGCCGAAGCTGTTCCCGCATGCGCCGGGGGCGAAGGACTGGTTCGCCGACGAGGCCGGACGGCGCGAATCGGCCTTCCGCAACGCCTCGTTGCAGGGCGGCTATTTCCTGCTGGCGGCGCGGGCGCTGGGGCTGGATGTGGGTCCGATGTCGGGGTTCGACGCCGAGGGCGTGAAGGCCGAATTCTTCGCCGGCACGACGGTGGAGCCGAACTTCATCGTCAATCTCGGCTACGGCACGGACGAGAACCTGTTCCCGCGCTCGCCGCGGTTGGCGTTCGAGGAGGCGGCCTCGATCATCTAGGCAGCAGGCAGCAGGCAGCAGGCAGCAGGCAGCAGGCAGCAGGCGCCGGAATTCTCCCTCCCTTCCCCCTCGACGGGGGAAGGGTCGGGGATGGGGGTGGAGGCAGGCCGAAACCGGGCGAGGCGCGTAGGGCGCGGACCGAGCCCTACCGCGCCTGACCGGCACACGCTGGCGCGAGCACCCCCACCCAACCCTCCCCCGTCGAGGGGGAGGGCTTTGACCGATTCGACCACGACACCCGGGCCGCGCCCAAGGCGATCGCGCGAGCCCGGAAGTTGCGGGCGGCGCCCACCCGCACCGAGGACAAGCTCTGGATACGCCTCCGTAAGCTCTCGGTTCGCTTCCGGAGACAGGCTCCGATCGGCCCCTACACCGTCGACTTCGCCTGCCATCGGGCCTGCCTAGTGATCGAGGTGGACGGTGGGGTGCATAATCTGCCGGAAGTCGCCGTTCGCGACCTTCAGCGTGATGAATGGCTGAGAGCTCAGGGCTACCGCGTGATCCGGTTCAGCACCAAACAGGTGGAGGATGATATCGAAGGCGTTCTCGCAGCCATTCGCAACGCATCTCCCCTTCCCCTCGACGGGGAAGGGGTCGGGGGATGGGGTGGTGGCACGCTGCGTCAGGACGTGGCGTGTGAGGCGTCGTCGAACGGCGACCGGAGCCCAGCCGCGCCCTCCGACAACCAGCCTGCCTCCACCCCCTCCCAACCCTCCCCCGTCGAGGGGGAGGGCTATTTTTTGCGAGCGTCCAGCGCCCCGGCTCCCCGCATTCGCGGCGTCCGGGATGACAAGGGATGGAGACGGTCGCCGAAGGTCCTTTGGAAGAACGCGACGTGAAGCGGAGGCTGTCGAGGACGGGGAGCGAAACGATCTCCCTACTGGGGCAACTCGAAGTCGTTCATACGCGCAAACGTGCGGGCGAGTTCGTCACACGCGGACTTCGACGCCTCGCAGTGAATGCTCATTG
>NZ_JAVHLH010000195.1:0-1404 GCF_031082345.1 Brevundimonas sp.
CTGACCGAATAGAGTCCGAGCCGCATCAGATGCTCCCAATCCGTGGAGAGACTTTTCTGACGCGCCTCCTTCTGTTTGGCCGGACTCAATTGCTTGCGGGGCTGGGGCAACAGGTAGTTCGGTCTCGTATCGACCTCATGAGTGAATGTGATGGCGCCATGATTCCAGACATCCTCGACCGTTCGACGCCAGCGGTAGGTGATCCGGACGCTCAAGTTCGGCGAGAAAGTCCGCGGCCAGAAGATCTTGTCGTCGACGTAGAACAGCTCCCCGTTTTTGCGCTCGGTCTCCATCCGATCGCGCATGGCTTGAACTGCCCATTTCAGATCGGACGCTTCCTTGTGGACGTCGTAGGCCGTCTGCTCCCTCTTGCGGGCGGCCTTGGCCTTGCGATGCGCATCAAGCGACTTCTCGAAATAATGGAGCTTCTGGGCAATGAACGGACCGCAGCGCGATAGCGCCTGCCGCAGCTCCGTGGCGGTCTCATAGCGCACCGCCTTACGAACCAAGCCGTCGATCTCGGCCAAGTCGATGGCTGCCAACGCGTCCTGCACCTCGCGGGATAAATTGATCTCAGCCATGTTGGCAATTCCCTTCGATGTTCGCGTTCGCGTCTGCCCGAGGATTGGACAACAACCTTAGGCCCGGCAAGGGGCGCGCGAGACTGCACGGCTCGGCCGAAGGAGCAGGCGCCCCTCCGGCCGAGCCCTATGCAGACACAAGTCAGCCGTAGGATAGGCGGGTGTTGAGGTCTGCATAGGCGGGTAACTCGTTGGCGCCGCCACGCTGTTCGCGCAATTTCGCGACGCCGTCGGTGATTGCTTCGACGTCGACCTGGAACAGATGCGGCATGATATCTACGAGTTTGGGGAGTTCGAAGATCCGCCGTTGCTCCAGATGAAGTATGGCGTGGTCGCGTGCTCGGCCCTGGGCCCACACGGCCGTCGGGGGCGACTGGCCGAAGTGGAATTCGCTCGCGATGCCGTTGATCCATAACCAGGGATCAAGGCGTTCAACGGCTCCCTCCGCTATCCGCCACGTTGGGAGATAGTCGCGCGAGAAGATCACCTCAGAGCCGTCTCGCAAGGTCCAATAGCCATAGGGCAGCCACAGCCGTGACGGCACGAAATCTACGAGCGGCGTCCGGGGCGTTGCGACCTCGAAGTCAGCGCGCATACCCATGCCGGTGTCGAAAAGCAGATGAGTCGGCCGGCCAGGCTGACGAAGATAGGCCGGTGTGTTCGCCCCATGAGCCTTGTCTCTCACGACCGTTCCAGGCTTGCCCCGGCCGGGTGGCCCGAACACGCGCTGGCGCCAAATCGCGCAACGCAGGTTCAGCTGGTTGTCGATTGACCGGTCTTGGAGCAATCGAGCCTTGGAAACCGCATATTGAATATCCGGGTC
>NZ_JAVHLH010000195.1:1414-5566 GCF_031082345.1 Brevundimonas sp.
GCCAGCCCAAGAATGATGGATATGGCGGCGTCGGTTTCGCAGGAAACTGTTGCGTCCCTTGAGGGTGGACTGCTCGAAAGCTCATGCCAGTCGCGATAGCCGAGGGCACGCGCGAGCGCTTCGTGAACTGCTGAGAGCTGCAGGCCCGGTGACAAGCGGACAAGGTTTTTGGCGGCCTGTTTGGGCCGCGCTAGATCAGAAAACTGGATTCGCATTGAACCACTCCGGCGGTGCTTACGAGAAGGCGTGTCCACTAGGCCCGCGCACCTGGATGAGGTTCAGGACGGGGGTATTCGAAAACTCCTGCCCGCGGGCTTCGCCATTTGTGGACGGCATGGCCGGATCAGCCAGCGACCAAGCTAGGCGGTTTGATCCGCAGATCAAGCTTAAAGGTTTCGATGCTAAGCTGATGCGATGGCGCTGGGCGTCGCGGGAGGAAGAATGGAAACGGTCGACTGTCAGACGGTAGAGGAGCTGGGCGCGTTCTTCGACGGCCTGGCGCCCGGCGTCTTGTTTCGGGGCCAGACTAGGGAATATCTGCGCACTGACGGCGGTCCCGATATTCGCACAAGCTTTGACCGGCACGGCTGCATCCCGTCGCGGATGCTGAAGTGGTGGCACTACTCGCGTGCCCTCCTGTCCACCTACGTCAAAGGGTTCGACGGCCTTACCGATCTGGCGACGGATCAGGCCATCCTGCAGCACTACGGTTGGCGGTCGTTCTTTCTCGATGCGACGGCCGACGCGTCCGTGGCGTGTTGGTTTGCGGCCAACAGCTATCGCACCGAACCTTGCGGTGAAATGATCGAGGATTGCTCCGAAGATCCCCTGTTCGTGGTCCGGCAACGTGCCTGGTACGAACCCGCCGACGATCGCGGCTGCGTCTACGTGCTCAGCCGCAAGGCGTTGCGCGCGCGCGACCTGCAGACGGTTGATCTGGTCGAGATTACGACGGCCACCGGCCGTCATCGCTGCCTTGCGCAGTCGGCATTCATGGTCGGACCGTTGAACGGGCCGCTGCCCGACGACTGCATTGCCACCCGAGTCTTCGCGTCATCGGCGGTCTTTCAGGCCTATGCTGCGCAAAAGCCAGAACTGACGTGCGAGGCGCTATTTCCCGGCCCGGCCATCGACCCGGTCATGGCCGCGCTGCTGTCGATTCCTTGGGTCAAGCGGGAGGTCGATAGCGAGGGCGATGGCATCGGCATCGACTTTTTCGACCGGGGGCTTCCGCTCCCCGAATATGAGGTGAAGACCATTCGCCGTACCGGGGGAGGCACGGCCTATTATCGCAGGTTCTGGCTGGCAGATGCGGCGGGGCCAGAGACGCTGTTGGCTGAGACCACGTTTTACCTGACGGATGAAACAACCTTCCACGGCACGGCGTCCGGCGAGTTGGTCTTTCCCAACCTGACCCGGCTCTTGCGCGAGCGAAGAAGTGTGGCGTTGGAGATCGACGGATTGGTGCGGCATCCCTACGCCGCCAACTCGAGCCAATATGGCAAAGGTATCTATCTGGAGATGCTGGAGGATGGGACGATGTTCCTCACGGAACTGGCGGTCGACCATTTCGGCGCCCGGCCCGGCGGCTTCGGCATCACCCGAGGCTGCTATTTCCAGGTTGATGATGCGTTTCGCTGGCGTCGTGTCGATTACCCGGATCAGTGCGACTGCGGCAGGGAAGCGCATCACTCCCATCACCTGGTCGTCGCCGAGCATTTCGAACATGCGCTGAAAGAACGGGAGTTCAGTCAGATCCGTGAACGGGTATTTGCCGCGTTGGACGTGAATCCCACCTCGGACCCATTGGCGCTGGAATGGATGGAGTAAGGCGATGGCGGTAGAAGGCTTCCGTCCTCTTTCTATATTGTCCATATAAGGACAATTAACTTGTATTTTGCCACGTAACTGGCCATATCAGGCCTATGCTAAAAACGCCTCTCGAAATTCAACATGCCGTCGCGGAGCGACTAAGGGCCCGCCGCGTCGCCTTGGGCTGGACCCAACAGGATGCGGCGCAGCGCGCCGGTGTTGCTTATCGGACCTGGCGGCGGCTGGAAAACGAGGGCAAGGCCTCGTTTGAGGACGTGATCAAGTCGGCTGTGGCTTTGCGATGCGAAGGCGACCTCGAAGCGCTTTTTCCACCTCCAGTCGCCACGAGCCTTGATGACCTCCTGAAACATCAGGCCGCGAACGCGGCGCCGCCTGTTCGGGTGCGGGCGCGCAAGTCGCTCCAATCATGAAACTGGCGCCGGGAGCCCCACTGGCCGCGAGCCTGACCTTCGACAATGCGGCAGCTCCCATGCCCGTCGGCCGACTAGCCATGGACACGGGTCTGGCTCAACTGGAATGGTCCAACGAGGCGATCGCTGCGGCGTTGCCGGTCTCTGGCCTGCTCTACCCTCCCGAGCCCGGTCTTCATCCTGCCCGCGGGCGGGAATTCGAAGGCCTGCATGGTTTCCTGTCCGACAGCCTGCCGGAGGGGTGGGGCTACCTTGTCATGCGCCGGCGTCTCGCCAAACTTGGCCTGCAGATTGACGCCCTGAGTCCGCTGGACCGTCTTGCGCTGGTTGGCGATCAGGGGCGTGGAGCCTTGACCTACTTGCCGGCGACGGCGCCGCCGCCGGAAGTCGAGAGCCTCGACCTGGATGCTCTGGCCGCTGAATCCATGGCCATCCTTGCTGGCCACGAAGGCGAGCTTGCGGCCACCCTGGCCACCTTGGCCGGTGGGTCGGGCGGCGCTCGGCCGAAGGTTCACGTAGGGTTTGACGGTGCGGGGCGCATCTCCGTGTCGGAGGGTGAGACGGCCCCCGATCACGAGTCCTGGATCGTCAAATTCGCGGCCACGAATGACCCGCCCGACATTGGGCCGATTGAGGCGGCCTACGCAGCCATGGCTATAGCGGCGGAGCTCGAGATGGCTTCTTATCGCCTTTTGCCCTCCAAAACGGGGCACGGCTATTTTGCGACGAGACGGTTCGACCGGCCGAATCCGGGGCGGCGCTTGCATATGGTCTCGTTGAGCGGTGCGATCGAAGCGCCGTGGCGCCTACCGTCGAGCTACGATCTGTTCCTACGGGCAACGCTGACCATCACGCGTCACGCGGACGATCTGCTCGCGGCCTTCCGTCGAATGGTCTTCAACGTGCTCGCCAGCAATCGCGATGATCATACACGGCAGCACAGCTATCTGATGAATGCTGGCGGCGAGTGGCGGCTCGCGCCGGCCTATGATCTCACTTACTCGGCGGGGCCGGGGGGAGAGCACTATCTCGACATTGAGGGCGAGGGCCGCAATCCGACTCGTGCGCAGGTCCAGACGCTGGGGCGACGGCATGGTCTATCGGACGCGACGATGGAGTCGGTGATCGAAGAGGTGCGGGCTGCGGTGGAAGATTGGTCGCGGTTCGCCGAGGAGGCTGGGGTCACAAGGGCGTCCAAGGCCGAGATCAGTACGGCCCTGGGGGCGGTGGCTGCGCGCTTCTTCGACTAGATCTATCTGGCTCTGCCGGGAGATCAGGACCCCGCGGGCCGCGCCGTTCCTCAGCGGGCCTGTTTGACGGAACGCATAATGCTCAGGGCGACCGAGAGGCTCAGGCCCATGTCCAGGCACAGCTTGAAGAACTCCTCCGAAGGGTGATGCGGCTCCAAACCGTACTGACGGACGAGCTTTCGGGCGTGCTTGCCCAGCGGTATGGCGTCGCTGAGCGATACCCATTCCGGGTTCCCGACCTGCTTTTCAAAGTCGATGATCACGGGATCAGCCAAGTCGGCGCCGAGCAACAGATAGCGCAGGTGCTTGATGAAGTGCGGGTGGGTGTAGATGTCCTCGCCGAGGCAATCGTTTCGCTCGAACATGCCCTTGCGCGAGGCTTTGATCCGGCCGGGATTGTAGTCGATATCGTTCCAGTAGCGCAGCCGGTGGGCGGGCACGCCGTTCCGTTCGGAGAGTGAAGCAAGCAGCGCCAATATCGGCTCAGCATTCGCGTTGTAGGCGGCGTGCGCTTCGTCGTGATTGCGATGCGATAGGCTCAGGTCGATCTTGGAGAATAAAACCTCTTCAGCCTCGCTAAGAGGGATCCGATATTTTTGCATGCGGTCCTCAATTCCACCTTGGCCGGCTGAGCCGTTTACGACTCTACCCACTTGGTG
>NZ_JAVHLH010000196.1 GCF_031082345.1 Brevundimonas sp.
CCTCGCAGGCGGTGATCACCGGCGCCTGCGAGGCGATGACGGTGGCGATGGTGGCCATGAGCAGAACCGGCCAGTAGGCGATCTCCGGCACCATTCGCCAGAACGGATTGATCGCCGCCGAGGGGTCCGAAAGCACCAGGGCGCCCTGGCCGAGATAGTTGAGGGTCAGGCAGGGCAGGACGAAGATCAGCCAGCCCTGACGGATCGGGGCCTTTCCGAAATGGCCCATGTCGGCATAGAGCGCCTCGGCCCCGGTCACCGCCAGGAAGACGCTGCCGAGAATGACGAAACCGAGGAAGCCGTTGTCGATCAGGAACAGCAGGCCGTAGTGCGGCGACAGGGCGCGCAGGATCGAGATGTCGTCGAAGATGTGCCACAGGCCGAGGCCCGCGAGGATCAGGAACCAGATCGCCGTCAGCGGACCGAAATAGCGCGCCACGCTGGCGGTGCCGCGCGACTGGATCATGAACAGGGCGATCAGGATGCCGGCCGCGATCGGCAGGACGAAGGGGCTGAGGGCGCCGCCGATGCCCGGCGCGTCGCGCAGGCCCTCGACCGCCGAGACGACCGAAATCGCCGGGGTGATGACCCCGTCGCCGTAGAACAGGGCGGCGCCGCAGACTCCGAGCAGGAAGACCAGCCCCGAACGGCGGCCCATGGCCCGCTGGGCCAGCGCCATCAGGGCCAGGGTGCCGCCCTCGCCTTTGTTGTCGGCCTTCATCAGAAAGACGACGTACTTCAGGGTCACGACCAGGATCAGGGCCCAGAACACCAGCGAGACCACGCCCAGCACGGCCAGCTCGGCCGTGCCGCCGCTGCGGCTGTGGTGCAGCGCCTCGCGCATGGCGTAGAGCGGGCTGGTGCCGATGTCGCCGAACACCACGCCGATGGCGCCGATGATCAGACCCCATTTGCCGGCCTTGACGTGACCGCCTTCGCCCGCCGCCGCGGGGTGCGGGTGGGGCGGGGCGACGGATTTGTCCTGGGGTTTTGTGGCGTTCGCAGCGGCTGGCTTGCCGTCTTCACCTTGGGGAGGGGCCCCGACCATGAAGTGCCTCCGGGACGCCGCACGACGCGGTTCCCATCAAACGAGCGGCGAGCCTTTAGGCCCTTTCGTCCGCCGGTTCAATCGTACCGCAAGTGCGAAGGGGTCCGGCAGGGTCGACGACCGCGGCCTCCGGAAAACTACGCCGTTTGTGAAAGGGCCGCCGCCGTCCTATCTTGAGGCCAACGCCATGTCCGACAGCCAACGTTTTCCCGTCGCCGCCCACGCCCTGGCCTATCTGGCCCACAAGGGCGCCTACTCGCCGGCCGAGGCCGCGCCGAGCGCGGTTCTGGCCGCCTCGATCCCGACCAATCCGGTGGTGGTGCGCCGGGTGACGGCGCTGCTGGCCAAGGCCGGACTGATCGCCACCCGGCCCGGGGCCTCGGGCGGGGCCTGGCTGCTGCACCGGCCCGAGACCATCACCCTCGATACAGTGCTGCGTGCGGTGAACGGCTGCGCCCATCTCGGCTCGCCGCCGGCCGGGGCCAAGGGCTGTCCCGTCAGCACCCATATTCCGCGTCAGGTGGCCAAGGCCCTGACCGCCGCCGACCGGGCCGCGGGCGAGGCGTTGTCGAAGATCACCATCGCCGACCTGCTGGCCGAGGATCCGCCGTCGCTGGCGGCCTTCGCGCCGCATTCGTCCTGCCCCGTCGCCGCGTGAGATCCGGCGTCCGCCGGACGGTTCTGATCACCGGGGCCTCGGCCGGGATCGGCGCGGCCCTGGCGCGAGTCTATGCGGCGGAAGGCTGGGACCTGATCCTGACCGCCCGCCGCGAGGGGCCGCTGAAGGCGCTGGCGGCTGAACTGGCCGGTCAGGGCGCGGCGGCGACCGTCATCCTGGAGGATCTCGCCGACCCGGCCGCGCCGCGCCGGCTGTTCGAGGCGGTGGCGGCGCGCGGCCTGACGGTCGACGCCCTGGTCAACAATGCGGGCTTCAGCCGCACCGCCGGCTTTCTCCAGACCGACCCCGAGGCCCACGCGGCCATGATCCGGGTCATGCTGACCGCGCCGATAGAGCTGGCGCGGCTGTTCGCGCCCGGGATGGTCGAGCGCGGCCATGGCCGCATCCTCAATGTCGCCTCGCTGGCCGGGCGGATGCCGGCGACCGGCGGCGACACCCTGTACGGGCCGATCAAGTCCTTCCTCATCAAGGCCTCGCAGGGCCTTCACCTCGAGCTGCGCGGGACCGGGGTGCACGTCACCGCCCTGTGCCCCGGCTACACCCTGACCGAGTTCCACGACGCCAACGGCACCCGCGCCGAGGTCTCGGCGGCTTATCCGGGCTGGATGTGGCAGGGCGCCGACCATGTGGCGCGGGTCGGCTACGCGGCCTGCGAGGCGAACCGGCCGAGCGTCACGCCGGGGGCGATGAACAATCTGCTGGCGGGGCTGGCCAAACACCTGCCGGACCGGATGGCGCTGGCCATGGTCGGCGGCCATGCGAAGCGGCTGAAGCGGATCTGAGCGACGGCTAGTGCCCGCCCTCCGGATAGGGCGTCGTCGCAATCGAGCTGAACATGCCCGGGATGGCCTCGGACAGGCCCGACAGCATGAACTGGATGGCCAGGGCGCACAGGATCAGGCCCAGCACGCGCACGATCACCGCCATGCCGACGTCGCCGAGCAGGCGGCTGAGCGGGCCGGTCAGGGCGAAGCAGACGAAGCTGACGAAACCGACGGCGCCTATGGCCGCGAGGGCGGCCACGGTCCCGGCCGGGCCGATCTGCTCGCCCTCGCCGGCGACGATGATGACGGTCGAAATGGCCCCCGGGCCGATCACCAGCGGGATGGCGAAGGGCACGATCAGCCGCTTGAAGCGGCGCCGGGCGTAGCCGCGCACGTCGAGGGCGTCGGAGGCGGCGTCGGCGTCGGCGAACATCTTGAGGAAGTCCTCGCGCACCATGTCGAGGCCGAGCAGCAGCAGCAGGATGCCGCCGGCGATGCGGAAGGCGGCCATGGAGATGCCGAAGAACTGCAGCAGCCCCAGGCCGGTGAACAGGAAGAAGGCCAGGAAGACCACGGCGAACAGGCAGATCAGGGCCGAGACCGAGATGCGCTGGCGCAGCGAGGCGCCCGCCGTGGCGGCGGCGAAGATCGGCAGGTTGCCGATCGGGTCCATCAGGGCGAACAGGGCCACGAACAGGTTGACGCCCAGATCGACCGCGTCCATGTGCTGACCTCGCCCTGCAATTCACCCGATCACGGCCATCAAGGCTGACGCCCGCCCGCGCGTCCAGTTCTAGCTGAGCCAGAGGAGCGACGCCATGACGCCGATGCTGACCGACCCCCGCCTGATCATCGGCCTCGACCTGCCGTCGATCGAGGCCGCGCGGGCCATGGTGGAGCGGCTGGAGGGGACGATCTCGGCCTACAAGATCGGCCTGACCCTGCTGGCCCGTCCGGGCGGCGTGGCCTTCGCCCACGAGCTGAAGGCGCGCGGCCTGACCGTGTTCCAGGACTGGAAGCTGCACGACATCGGGGCCCAGGTGGAGGGCGCGGCCCGGGCCGTGGCCGAGGGCGGCTGCGACCTGCTGACCGTCCACGCCGAGCCGCAGGTGATGCGCGGCGCCGTCAAGGGGCGCGACGCGGCGGGCACGGGCACGAAACTGCTGGCGGTGACGGTGCTCACCAGCCTGTCCGACGCCGACCTGACCGACATCGGCTACGGCTTCACGGCGAGCGATCTGGTCGAGCGGCGGGTGCGGCAGGCGCTGGACTGCGGCGTCGACGGGGTGGTGTCGAGCCCGCTGGAGGCGGCGCGGGTCAAGGCGCTGGCCGAGGAGGCCGGGCGACCGGACTTCCTGATCGTCACCCCGGGGGTGCGGCCCGAGGGCGCCGACCAGGGCGACCAGCAGCGCGTGGCGACCCCGCGCGCGGCGCTGCAGGCCGGCGCGACCCACCTGGTGGTGGCCCGGCCGGTGGTGGCGGCGGACAATCCTCTGCTGGCGGCCTCGGCCATCGTCGAGTCGATCGACGGCTTCGCCCGACCCTGAGTTCGGCCCCTAGCCGCGCTCGCCGGGCTCCTGGCGGTATTGCTGGCGCGGCGGCGCTTGCCGCCGGGGACGATACGGCCGTTCCGTCGACCGGGCCGGGGGCTCGTAGCGCGGCGGCTCGGGCAGATAGGCCGGCGGATAGGGAGCCGGATCGCGGCAGTCGCAGTCGTCGCGCCGATCGTAGTCCGAATAGGCCCCGTACTCTTCGTAAGCCTCGAAGCTCCCGTATTCCTCGTAGCTTTCGTAGCTTTCGTACGACCGCTCCTCATAGCGGTCGTGACGCTCGCTATAGCCGTAGCGGCCACCGCGGTCGGAACCGCGGTCCTCGTATTCGAAATGGCGGCCGCAGGAGGGCGGGCGGCGGCCGTCGCGGCCGAAGCCGGTGACCACATAGCCGAACGGGGCGCTGGCGCAGGCGACCACGCGACGGTCGATGTCGTAATAGATCGGCGCGCCATAGCCGTAGCCGACCATGTCGCCGCCGTAACCGCCGCCACCGACATAGACCGTGCCGCCGCCGAAGCCGCCGCGGCGGCCGTTGTCGACGCTGTAGGCGCGGGCGTTGAGGTAGGCGCTCGCCGAGGCCCCGGCGAAGGCCTGCGCGCTGGCGTTGGCGTTCACATTGACGTTCACATTGTGCGAGCCGCCGCCGCCATGGCTGCAGCACGGCGGGGGAGGCGGGGGCGGAGCGCAACAGGGACCGCCGGGGCGGCCGCCCCCTCTCGGGTCGCCGGCGAGGGCGGGTCCGGCCGCGAGCAGAGCGACGGCGACGGCGGAAAGGGTTAACACGCGCATGAGACGGACTCCGATACTGGAGACCTTCTAAGTCACTGGAAATAAAAGGGTTCAGATTGCACCGAGGGGGCGAAATCCAGGCCCCGGCATTCCCCGGACGGCGTCAAAATTAACCGTATCCGGCCTCAGCGGTCGTACAGATAGACGTCGCCGCAACCGCAATCGCGGTGGTCGTAGCGGGATCGGCGGTGGGATCCGCCGCGCGCCGACGGATGGCGGTCGTCGTTGTAGCCCCAGACGTCGCGGTAGCCTTGATGCGGACGGGGCTCGTACCGGCCGTAGCCGTAGCGGCCATGGTCGTGGCGGTCGTAACCGTAGCCCTGCCGACCGTAGACGTAGCCAGAGCCGTAGCCCCGGCCGCGACCGTCGCTGCGGCCGTACACCGGGGCCGGCACATAGACGTAGACCTGATCGGAATAGCCGTCGGCCCAGCGGCCGGTGTTGACGTAGGACCGGGTCTCGACCTCGGACAGGGGCGTGCCGCCGACGACCCGGCCGTAGGGACCGACATAGACGGGCTGGCCCCAGGTCTGGGCCGCCGCGCCGCCGGCCGCACCGATCGGGACGAGGGCGGCCAGGAAAAGGCCGGCGGCGGCGAGGGTGCGGATCATGGCGGCGAACTCCTGTGCGTCAGGGTTAACGCTGTTCGCCCGCCCGGGTTCGTTCGGGGCGTTCTCCGGCCTCAGAAATCGACCGCCAGGCCCTTCTTCTCCCAGTCGCCGTAGCGGGTCG
>NZ_JAVHLH010000197.1 GCF_031082345.1 Brevundimonas sp.
GGCGGCGGCGGCGGCGGGGGCGGCGGCGGCGGGATGTAGGCCGGCTCCTGCTCCTGGAGAATCGAACAGGCCGTCATCGGCGCCGCGGCCAGCGCCGTCAGCACCAGCAACAGAACGATCCGCCACCGCTTCATGCCCCCGCCCTTCATGCCCAGCGCGTCTCCGTCAGCGTCAGCGTCAGTTCGATCCATTCCGCCCGCGCGTCCGGCCGCGCCAGCTCCGGCGCCAGGTCCTCCGCGAACACCGTCACCGCCGCCGCTCCGTCGCCCGAGGCCAGCAGGTTCAGGACCTCTTCCCCGAACCGGAACGGCAGCACATAGGGCCCGCGATGCCCCGCGTGCCCCTCCCCCGACTCCGGAATGTGCACGAAGGTCGGCGACGACCCCAGCGACCGCTCGCGCCCGTCGCAGGTCAGGCGGATCTCCAGCGACCGGTCCTCCAGCGCCGCCTCCCGCGCATAGGCCACCGACCCCTCGCCCGCGATCATCAGGGTGTCGTCAGCCTCGCGCATCCGCGCCACGGCGTCGTCGGGCAGGACCAGCGTCACCCGCCCCGCGCCCGCCGCCTGGGCCCGCACGGTCCAGCTCTGCCCGCCCGTCGGGACCCGCCGCGTCGCCCCCGGCGGCCCCTCCTCCGGCACGCTGAACACCGGGAACGGATACAGCCGGTCATAGTCGTAGCCCAGCGGCCGCGTCTCCAGCGTCCCGCCGACCGGCAGCTCGCCGACCAGCCGCCCCTCGACATCGACGAAGCCGGTCACCGTCCGCGCGGTCCAGTCGGCCGGATACAGATCCTTGCCCCGGTTGCGATGCCAGGTCGCCCACACCCGGTCGACATTGCTGTGATGCAGCCAGAACATCGCGTCCCGCGCCGAGGTCCGCGGATGCCGCATGGCCCCGCCGATCAGCTGGTGGATGTGGTTGTGGCCATAGCCCTCGACCATCCCCGCCCCCTCCGGCAGCTTGCCGCAGAAGGTCTCGAACCCGTCCGAGGCCAGCTTCGCCGTATAGGACGACTCCGCCCACCGCGCCTCGGCGAAGTCCAGCGTCTCCACCCCCCGCGCCCGCTCGCGCTCGTACAGGGGCGAGTCGCGGTCCGTCACCCACTCCGGCAGGAAACGGTGCTCCTGCCAGTCCCAATAGGGCATGGCGAAGGTGTCGTGCCCGGTCAGCCGGGCCACGATCCGCTCCATATGGACCAGCTGCTGCCGGTGCCACGGCAGAAACAGGCCGTTGTTGTGCTGGGAGTCGCGGTGATGGATCTGGGTCTGGCGGGCCCAGGACAGGCCGTCGTTGCGCCGCTTCATGATCCTGGCGGCCTCGCTGAAGGCTGCGACGTCGTCGCTGGTCGCCGTCAGCCCGCCCGCGCCCTTGCGGATGCGCACCGGCGTCTGGGCGCCCGCGACGCCCGTCCCCACAATCGCCGCGGCCGCCCCTCCGGCCAGCGCCGCGCGCCGGTTCACCCTCATTCAGAACGCCCCCCGCTCCCCACAGCCGACGCGAGCGCCGGCCTCAACCGCAAGCTTTCACGACTCCGCGGCCGGTGTCGAGGCGTCGGGGTCGCCTTGGCCGATGAACCGGGCCCGCCGGGCCGCGTCCCACGCCTCGCGAATCCCCTGCCGGGGCTGGTCGACGGCGAAGACCGCCAGCTGCGCCACCCACACCTCCGACAGCTGCCGCACCGTTTCCGGGACCCAGCCCGGCGGCTGTTGCCGCGCCCAGTTCAGCGGCGACGCGGCGTTGAACACCAGCAGGAAGGCCGCGGCCGTCATCACCGCCCGGCTGGTCCAGCGCCGGTCCCGCGCCGCCACGCCCTCGTCGTCCAGCGGCGGCGCGGGCGGAAAGGCGAACCGGCCCAGGGCCACCAGGGCGTTCTCGCGTGTCGGCAGGTCGTGGGCGTCGGCCGTCTCGATCCAGTCGCTGGGCGGATCGGGCTCCGGCGCCGCCGGGGCAGCCACGCTCTCGGCCAGCGGCGGGAATGGCGACTCGGCCTGACGCACCGGGAACGGCTCCAGCGGGATCGGCGGCTCGTCGCGATAGTTCGTCATGCCTCCTCCAACGCCCTAGAACTGGAAATAGATGAACGGGGCCACGCCCTCGGGCCGCACCGCCTCGACCAGCAGTATGGCCGCGCCGATCAGCAGGCCGAGGGTCAGCGACGGCGCCGTCTTCAGCCGCTCGGCCACGCCCTCGATGGCGCGCGGCGGCAGCCAGTGCATGGCCAGGCCGCCGGCGATCAGGGTCAGCATCAGCGGCGTCAGCATGACCACCGGCCCGATCCGCCCCAGCCCCTGCAGCACCTGCATGGCCAGGTCGAAACTCTCGGCCCGGAACAGGATCCAGCCCAGGCAGACGATGTGGAAGGTGACCAGCACCCCGACCACCGTCGGCAGGACTTTGCGATCTCCGAGCGCCGCGCGGAACAGCCGCTCGATCACCTGCACCCCGCCGTGCAGCGCGCCCCAGGCCAGAAAGGTCAGCGCCGCCCCGTGCCACAGCCCGCCCAGCACCATGGTGATGAAGACGTTGATGCAGCTGGAGATCAGCCCCTTCCGCCCGCCGCCCAGCGGCACATACAGATAGTCCCGCAGCCAGCTGGACAGGCTGATATGCCAGCGCCGCCAGAAGGCCTGCATCGACGACGCCCGGTACGGCTGGTCGAAATTGCGCGGGAAGGAATAGCCCAGCAGCGCCGCCAGCCCGATCGCCATGTCCGAATAGGCCGAGAAGTCGCAATAGATCTGAACCGCATAGCCATAGACGCCCGCGGCGATGTCCACCGCCCCGAAGGCGGTGGGGTCGAAGAACACCGGATCGACCAGGTTCACCGACAACTCCGACGCGATCACCGTCTTCTTGAACAGGCCCCAGACGATCAGCAGCAGGCCGTGGGTGGCCATCACCCGCGTCAGCCGCGGCGTCCGGTCGAACTGCGGCAGCAGGTCCGAGGCCCGCACGATCGGCCCCGCCACCAGATGCGGGAAGAAGCTCATCAGCAGCATGACGTCGAGCAGGCTCCTGGCCGCCGGCGTCTTCCCGCGATGCACGTCGACGACGTAGCTGATGCCCTGGAAGGTGAAGAAGGAAATCCCCACCGGCAGCACGATCTGCAGCAGCGGCAGGTCCCGCTCCCAGCCGAATTGCGCCAGCAGGTCGCCCGCCTGTTCGACGAAGAAGCCGTAGTATTTGAAGAAGCCGAGGATCAGCAGATTGACCGCCACGCCCAGGCCGACCAGCCAGCCGGTCCTGCCGCCTCGCTCCCGGGACCGCGCGATCAGCGCCGCCACGCCCCAGTTCAGGATCGCCGAGGCGATCAGCAGGCCGACGAAGCGCCAGTCCCACTGGGCGTAGAAGAACCAGCTGGCCAGCAGCAGGAATAGCTTGCGCCGCCCGTTCTCGCGATCCAGCGACCAGGCGGTGAAATAGACGATCAGGAAGAAGACGCCGAACGCCAGCGTGGGGAACAGCATCTAGTCCGCGCTCCCCGCTTCGGACTTCGGCGCCGCCTTCCATGCGTCATAGGCGGCCAGCAGATCCCCGGCCAGCATCCCGCCGATCCAGTCGGCCCCGGCGCCGGTGAAATGCACCCGGTCGCCGCGCACATGGGGCTCGGCCATTAACGCCAGCCGGTCCGCTGAACAGTCGCCGCCCATCCGCCCATGCCAGTCCCAGAACGCCACACCCATGTCGGCGGCGACCCGTCCCTGCACGTCCCGGACCACCGCCAGCGACGGCGGCGGGGCGCGCAGCCCGTCGGCGCTGCAGCCGCCTTCGACCCCGCTCCGCAGTCCGTCCGGGGCCCCGAGGATCATCAGCGCGGCGCCCGGGGCGCGAAGCCGCAGGCGTTCGATCTGCCCGCGCAGCAGGCCCTCGTAGGCGACGGGGTCCAGCGCGTCGTCGAAACCCTCGTTCGTCCCGTAGGCCAGGATGATCAGGTCCGGCCGCCACTCCGCCAGTTCGTCGATGACGACTTCCTCGGTGCGGGCCGCCAGATCGGCCAGGGTCGCGCCCACCATGCCCAGGTTGGAGACCACGACCCCCGGGCCACGCTTCGTCAGGCGGATGTGATCCAGCTTCACCAGCGGCCGGTCCGGGTCGACGGCGCGCGCGATCAGCTCACCCGACGCCGTGACGGGCCGCACCCCGCCGCATGAGAGCCACCAGCCCCGGCGTTCGGGCTCCACCTCCCAGGTCTCGTCCTCGTCCGACAGGATCACGCCCCAGGGCGCTTCCCAGCACAGCCGGATTTCCGTCGCCTCCAGCCGCGCGTCGAGCCGCAACGTCAGCCGACTGTCGGCCTCGGTGTCGAGGGCCCACACATTGGTCAGGCCGACCGGAAAGGGTTCGAAGCCCGGATAGGTCAGCGGCGCGGGGGTGATCCGCCAGTCGGTCGGCGTCACCTCGACCTGCATCGGCGAATAACCCTCGTGAGGCACGCCGGGCGGCAGGACCCCGCGCCCGCCGTCGCCGAAGCGCGCCTGCAGCACCGCCCTCGTCTTGCCGGTGATGCGGTCGCCGGCCGTGTGGCTGTCGCCGAGCTGCAGGATATGGACGGGCCGGTCCGGCGTCCCCGCCTCGGTCGCCGCCAGGGCTTCGAACAGGCTGTTCAGGGCCTCCGCCTGGCACAGGCCGGATGGACACACGCCGCCGCCCGGTTCCGGCGCGGCCATGGCCACATAGGGCGTCTGGGCGGAGGCGGGAGAGACGCCTGTGCACGCCGCCCCCAGAAGACCGGAAATCAGCGCCGCGAGCGCCGCCCTCACGGTCAGCCCGCGGACGGGAGGGCCGCCGGGGCTGCGGCGGGCCGGTCCAGCCCGGCGTCCCGCTTCAGCCGCTCCGCCACCGGACCGCTCATGCGCAGATAGCCGGCCATCGACATGTGGATGCCGTCGTTGGCCCGCATCAGCACCTTGCGGCCGCTGTCGTTGGGCAGATAGGCCTCGTAGCCCCCCTCCCCGTTCGAGGTCAGGGCGGTGGTCTCCAGATACGGCACGCCCAGGGCCCGCATCCGCGCCTCGACCACCTCGTTGATCAGGGCCATCCGCCCGTCGAACCGGGCGCTCTTCATCCGCGGCAGCCCGACCCAGTAGACCGCCACGTCACGGCTGCGCAGCATGGCCACCAGGTTGTCGATCCGCGTCGCATAGGCGGCCTTCCAGCCCTCGGTGCCGAAATGGTGGATCACCCCGTCCAGGCTGATGCCCTGGGCGTCATTGGTCCCGAACAGGATCACCGCCACATCGATCGGCGTCTCCCCGATCTGACGCTGCGTCTTGGCCTGGATGTCGACGTAGTCGTAACGCGACAGGCCGGTCGAGACCTCCGAGAATTTGGTCACCGTGACCTTCGGCTCGTCGCGCAGGTCGCGGTAAAGGCCGGTATAGAGGCCGTCGGCCATCGAATCCCCGAACACCCCGATCCGCAGCGGGCCCTGCGCCAGCCGC
>NZ_JAVHLH010000198.1 GCF_031082345.1 Brevundimonas sp.
TAGGGGCGACGATGTCGCGCTTGTCTTGCCCGAAATGTAGCTGTGGGCAAGCTGTGGATAACCGGGGTCAGAGCACCCGTTTGCAGACTTCGATCAGGCGATCCACATCTGCCTCGTCCTGATACAGGCCGAAGCCGAAGCGGATGGTGTCGTCGCGCACGTCGGTGACCACATTGGCCGCCAGCAGCCGCGCCCGCCACGTCTGGGCGTCGGGGTGGCGGAAGGCCAGGAAGCGGGCGCGGACGGCCTCGTTCGCCACCGGATTGATCAGCTCGGCCTTGTCCAGCCGCCCCGCCTCGCCGGCCGCGACCGCCTCCTGGAAACGGCGCATCAGCCGGCGTGCATGATCGGCGATGGCCGCGGTGGTCAGGCCGGCCTCGTCCAGCATCCGCCGCACGCCGTTGAAGCGGTACAGCGGGGTGGCGTCGAAGGTCGCCCCCCAGAAACGGCCCGCGTCGGCGCGGTACTGAACATCCTCCGGACGGCCCATCAGCTCGCCGAACTCCGCGAACCAGCCGGTCGCGACAGGCCGGGGACAGAAGCCGTCCGGGGCGTGCAGCACGCCCGCGCCCTCGCCGGACATGGCGTATTTGTAGCCGCCGGTGACGTAGAACAGCTTGTCGGAGACGGCCGACAGGTCGGTCGGGGCGGCCATGAAGCCGTGATAGCCGTCGATCAGCACCCACGGCCCGGCCGGGTCGGCCAGGGCCGCAAGATCGTCCATCCGGCCGAACGCCTGCCCGGTCTTGAAGAAGATCTGGCTGACCACGATCCAGTCGAACCCGCCGGTGCGCGCGGCCTCGACGAAGCGCTCGTCGAAGGTCTCGAACGGATGCAGGGGAATGCGCGTCACCACCGCCTCGCCGGCCTCTTCCCAGCGCTCGCCCTGGCGGCGGAACGAATGGAATTCGCCGTCGGTGGACAGGATGCGGACCGGCTTGGTCTCGAAGCCCGAGAAGATGCGCAGCAGGAAGTCGTGGGTGTTGGGCGCGAACACCACCGTGTCCGGCGACGGCAGGTTGAGCTCGCGGGCGACGTGGCCCTGGGCCTCGGGCACCACGTCGCCGAAGATCAGATCCCATTTGCGGTCGGCGAATTTGTTGGCCTCGACCCAGGCCCGCACCTGGCCGTCGAACGAGGCGTCGGGCCACAGGTGATGGCTGTGAGCGGCGAAATGCAGCCGCTCCGGATCCAGCGACAGGGCGCGGGAGAACAGGTCCTTGCGAGCGGCCATCAGTCTCTCCCGTCGGTGAACACCGCCGGTCGATAGCGGTCCCTCATCCCGCGCTCAAGCAGCGCCCTAGATCAGACTTCCGTGGCAGTGCTTGAACTTGCGGCCGGAGCCGCACGGACAGTCGGCGTTGCGCGGCGTGCGCTCCCAGTTGACCGGCAGCATCTCGACCGGCAGGCGGGCGCGGTCCTCGCCCTGCAGCGCGCCCTCGGGGGACTGGGCCGCGGGATTGGTCATCTCGTTCTCGCCGGTGCCGGGGTTCAGGTGGATTTCCTGGAACTCGGGCAGCTCCATCGGCGCCGGGGCCTCGAAGCGGAATTCGACCGTCATCAACCAGCGGGTGACGTTGTGGCGCAGCTCGTACAGCAGCGTCTCGAACAGGTTGAAGGCCTCGGTCTTGTACTCGTTCAGCGGATCGCGCTGGCCGTAGCCGCGCAGGCCGATGACGCCGCGCAGGTGATCGAGGTGCACGAGGTGCTCGCGCCAGTTCATATCGATCATCTGGAGCATGAACTGCTTCTCCAGACCGCGGGTCTGGTCGGCGCCGATCAGCTCCAGCCGTTCGGCCGCCCGGGCGTCGGCGGCGGCGATCAGCCGTTCCTCGATCTCCTCGTTCGAGACGCCTTCCTCGGCGGCCCAGTCGTGCAGGGGCAGGTCGAGGCCGAGGGTCGACTTCACCTTCTCGTCGAGGCCGTCGATGTCCCACTGCTCGGCATAGGCCTTGGGCGGCATGTGCTTTTCGATCAGGTCCGTGATCACGTCGTTGCGGAACTCGGCGACCAGCTCGGACAGGTCGGTGGCGTCCATGAACTCCTGGCGCTGCTCGAACACGGCCTTGCGCTGGTCGTTCACGACGTCGTCGTACTTCAGCAGGTTCTTGCGGATGTCGTAGTTGCGGGTCTCGACGCGCTTCTGGGCGGTCTCGACGGCGCGGTTCAGCCACGGGTGGCTGATGGCCTCGCCCTCGGCCACGCCGAAGCTGCGCATGATCGAGTCCAGCCGGTCGCCGGCGAAGATGCGCAGCAGGTCGTCCTCGCACGACAGGAAGAATTTCGACGTGCCCGGGTCGCCCTGGCGGCCGGTGCGGCCGCGCAGCTGGTTGTCGATGCGGCGGCTCTCGTGGCGCTCGGTGCCGAGCACGAACAGGCCGCCCGCGGCCAGGGATTTCGCCTTCTGGACGGCGATCTCGGCCTTGAACTCGGCCTCGATGGCGGCCTCCGTCTCCGGCGTGACCTCGATGCCGAGGTTGCGCTGCTCCTGGCGCCACTTCTGCAGCTTCATTTCGAGGTTGCCGCCGAGCTGGATGTCGGTGCCGCGGCCGGCCATGTTGGTGGCGATGGTCACCACTCCGGGCAGGCCCGCCTCGGCAACGATGAAGGCTTCCTGCTCGTGCTGGCGCGCGTTCAGGACGCTGTGCGGAATGCCCTTGCCGGTCTTGACCTCAATGTCGAAGTCCTCGTCCTTCAGCGCCTGATACGCCTTCTTCGCCTCGCGCCGGACCTTCTCGTCGTCGCTGACGACCTTTTCGAGCAGGTGCTGGTGCTGCGGCTTCAGCGTCTTGACCGGGACCTCGTACTCGAAGGTCTTGAGCAGTTCGGACAGGGTCTCGGACTTTTCGATCGAGACGGTGCCGACGAGGATGGGCTGGCCCTTGACGTGGCATTCGGCGATCAGGCCGGCGATGGCCTGATTCTTCTCGGCCGAGGTGCGGAAGATCTCGTCGTCGTGGTCGATGCGCTTGACCGGCCGGTTGGTCGGCACCTCGAGGACATCCATCTTGTAGATGTCGAGGAATTCCTGGGCCTCGGTGGCGGCCGTGCCGGTCATGCCGGACAGCTTCTCGTAGAGGCGGAAATAGTTCTGGATCGTGACCGAGGCCAGGGTCTGGTTCTCGGGCATGATCTTCACGCCCTCCTTGGCCTCGATGGCCTGGTGCAGGCCTTCCGACAGGCGCCGGCCCTGCATCATGCGGCCGGTGAACTCGTCGATGAGCATCACCTCGCCGGCCTTGATGATGTAGTCTTTATCCTTTTGATACAGCGTGTTGGCGCGCAGCGCCTGGTTGATGTGGTGGACCAGGCTGATGTTGGCGGCGTCGTACAGGCCGGTGGTGTCGGCGGCGAACAGGCCGCGGGACTCCATGATCTCCTCGATCTTTTCCGAGCCTTCCTCGGTCAGCAGGGCCTGGCGCTGCTTCTCGTCGAGGTCGTAGGTCGACTTGTCCTGGATCAGGTCCTTGATGATCTCGTCGACGGTCAGATACAGGTCCGAACGGTCCTCGGTCGGGCCCGAGATGATCAGCGGGGTGCGCGCCTCGTCGATCAGGATGGAGTCGACCTCGTCGACGATGGCGAAATGGTGCGGACGCTGGACCATCTCGCGCCGGTCGTAGACCAGGTTGTCCCGCAGGTAGTCGAAGCCGAACTCGTTGTTGGTGCCGTAGGTGATGTCGGCGGCGTAGGCCGCCTGGCGCTGGCCGGACGACAGGCCGTTGACGATGACGCCCACTTCCATGCCGAGGAAGCGGTAGACGCGGCCCATCCATTCGGCGTCGCGGCGGGCCAGATAGTCGTTGACGGTGATGACGTGGACGCCCTTGCCGGACAGGGCGTTCAGATAGACCGGGGCCACGGCCACCAGGGTCTTGCCCTCGCCGGTGCGCATTTCCGCGATGCCGCCGTCGTGCAGGATCATGCCGCCGGTCAGCTGGACATCGTACTGGCGCTGGCCGAGGACGCGCTTGGAGGCCTCGCGGACCACGGCGAAGGCCTCGTTCAGGAGCTTGTCGAGGGTCTCGCCCGCCGCGACCCGGTCGCGGAAGGCGTCCGTCATCATGCGCAGTTCGTCGTCGGACAGGGCGGCGAACTTGTCTTCGAGCGCATTGATCTTCTGCACCCGGCTCATGAAGTCCTTGACCTTGCGGTCGTTGGAGGAGCCGAAAATCTTCTTGGCGATGCCGAGCATGAATGATCCGAAGGCGGGCGAGCGGCTGGGGCTCTGGTACTGGGACGGTCCCGAAGGAGCGACGACGACGGCGCCCCTGGCGAGGCCTCGGCGGCGGCGACCCGGTGCGCCTGTCTCAGGCGCGCGCAAGGGCCGCGCGAACGATCGAAACCCCTCGACTTGGGCGCAGGCGGGACTTAAGCACCGGCCTTATCCCTGTCAACGCGAGGGCCTTTGCCGCCCGTGACGGAGCTTGCCCCGAAATGACCCTCATCCCGACCCGGATTCTGGCCCGCGCCCTGTTCCCGGTGGCGCTGGCGATGGTTCTCACCGTGTCCGCCTGCGGCCGGGGCGGCGGCTCCGACCGCCCGCCGGAGCCGGGCGACCGGGCCGTGGCCGAGGTTCAGGACGAGACCATCTGGGCTTCCGACGTCAAGCGCGAGGCGGTGGCGCAGGGGCTGGTGGGAGAGGGCGAGCCACTGGACGTCACCTCGGACCTGTTCCGTCGGGTGCTCGACGAGGTCATCGACCAGAAGCTTCTGGCCCACGAGGCCGAGCGCCGCGGTCTGGACAATTCGGCCCTGGCGCAGCGGCGGCTGGCGGCGACGCGCGAGCGCATCCTCGGCGACATGCTGGTCGAGACGGTCGTCAACGGCGAAATCGACGACAAGGCGGTCGAGACCATCTATCGCGAGCAGGTCCGGCTGGCCGAGACCTCCGAGGAAATCCGCAGCCGCCTGATCCTGTCGCGCACCCGCGAGGAGGCGGACGCCGTGATCGGCCTGCTGGCCCAGGGGGCGGCCTTCGAGGCGGTGGCCCAGCAGCGCTCGACCGACGAGGCGACGCGGTTCTCCGGCGGCGACCTCGGCTACGCCACGCTCGACGTGTTGCCGCAGGCCTATGCCGACGCCCTGCGCGACAAGCCGGCGGGCTCGACCGTCGGTCCGTTCCAGACCGAGGGCGGCTGGGCCGTGCTGAGGGTCGAGGACCGCCGCAAGGAGACGCCGCCGACGCTGGAGCAGGCGCGGCCGCAGATCGTGCGCTACCTGACCTACGAAGGGGTGCGCCAGCTGCTGGAACAGCTTCGCGGCAAGGCCGAGGTCGAGGTCCTGCTGAACGGGGATTCCACCTCACAGGAGCCGGCCTCGGCGCCGGCCCCGGCGCCGGCGGCTGCTCCGGCGACGCCCGCTGCGCCGGCCGGGGCG
>NZ_JAVHLH010000199.1 GCF_031082345.1 Brevundimonas sp.
GCCGCCGGCGCGGGTGCGGCCGCCGAAGCCGTTCCGGCGATGGCCGCGCCGGCGCCGGCCAGGAGGGCGCTGGAGGGCAGGGTCGAGAGAAAGGTGCGACGGCGCATGGCAGGCTCCAGGGAACAGGCCCCGAGCCTATCCCGTCCTGCGCGACTGTGAAGCGGCTTAGCCGCCCAGGTCCAGCGAATAGCCCGCCGAGCGCACCGTGCGGATCGGATTGACGGTGCCCTCGATGTTCAGCGCCTTGCGCAGGCGGCCGACGTGGACGTCGACGGTGCGGGCCTCGACATAGACGTCCGAGCCCCAGACGGCGTCCAGCAGCTGTTCGCGGCTGAACACCCGGCCGGGGTGCTGCATCAGGTGGTCGAGCAGGCGGAACTCGGTCGGGCCGAGGTGGATTTCCTGGCCGGCGCGGCGGACGCGGTGGGCGACGCGGTCGATGACGATGTCGCCATGGGTCAGGCGGTCGTCGGCCAGGCCCGGGCGGATGCGACGCAGCACCGCCCGGATGCGGGCGTTGAGCTCGACCATCGAGAAGGGCTTGGTCATGTAGTCGTCGGCGCCGGTGTCGAGGCCGCGCACGCGGTCGGTCTCCTCGCCGCGGGCGGTCAGCATGATGACCGGCAGGTTGCGCGTCTCGGGCTTGCCGCGGATGCGCCGGCACACCTCGATGCCCGACAGCTTGGGCAGCATCCAGTCCAGCAGCACCAGGTCGGGGAGGCGCTCCTCGATCTGCAGCATGCCCTCCTCGCCGTCGGCGGCGACGACGACCCGGTAGCCTTCCTTCTCGAGGTTGTATTGGACCAGGGTGGCCAGGGCGTCCTCGTCTTCCATCACCAGAACATAGGGCTGCACAGCGGTTCTCCGGAACTCAGGCGTCGGTCGGCGGTTCGGGCAGCTCTTCGGCCGTGTCGGGGTTCCAGCGCGGGCGTTCGCCCGTGAACTCCTGGCCGGTGATCTCGTAGTAGATGGTCTCGGCGATGTTGGTGGCGTGGTCGCCGATGCGTTCGAGGTTCTTGGCCATGAACAGCAGGTGGGTGCAGGCCCCGATCGTGCGCGGGTCGCCCATCATGTAGGTCAGCAGTTCGCGGAACAGGCTGTTGTAGTGCTCGTCGACCTCGTCGTCGGTGTTCCAGACGGCCACCGCCCGGTCGATCTCGCCGGCGGCGTAGGCGTCCAGCACGTCGCGCAGGCGCATGGAGACCAGCTTGCCCATCCGCTCGATCGAGCGCGTCAGCGGCTGCATCGGGTCGCCCTCGGCGAGGATCAGGCCGCGCTTGGCGATGTTCTTGGCCAGGTCGCCGGTGCGTTCCAGGTCCGTGGCCAGCTTCATTGACGCCAGGGTCCGACGCAGGTCGGAAGCGACCGGCTGGCGCAGGGCGATCAGGCGGATGGCCTTCTTCTCGATCTCGCTTTGCAGGGCGTCCAGCCGGGCGTCGCGCTCGACCACGGACCGGCCGAGGGCGACGTCGCGGCGGGCGACGGAATCGATGGCGTCGGCGACCTGGGCCTCGGCCAGGCCGCCCATGCGGGCGACCTCCGCCGTCAGCTGGTCCAGTTCGTCTCCATAGGCTTTGACGGTGTGCTGGGTCATGGCGGGTCCTAGCCGAAGCGGCCGGTGATGTAGTCGAGCGTGCGCCGCTCGCGCGGGTTGGTGAAGATGTCCTCGGTGTCGCCGGTCTCGACCAGACGACCCATGTGGAAGAAGGCCGTGCGCTGGCTGACCCGCGCCGCCTGGGCCATGGAGTGGGTGACGATGACGATGCAGTAGCGCTCGCGCAGCTCGTCGATCAGCTCCTCGATCTTGGCGGTGGCGATCGGGTCGAGGGCCGAGCAGGGCTCGTCCATCAGGATCACCTCGGGCTCGACGGCGATGGCGCGGGCGATGACGAGCCGCTGCTGCTGGCCGCCCGACAGGCCCGTGCCGGGCGAGTGCAGCCGGTCGGCGACCTCTTCCCACAGGCCGGCGCGCTTCAGCGAGGCCTCGACGACGGCGTCCAGCTCCGGCTTGCCCTCGGCGAGACCGTGGATGCGGGGGCCGTAGGCGACGTTTTCGTAGATGGTCTTGGGGAAGGGGTTGGGCTTCTGGAACACCATGCCGACGCGGGCGCGCAGCAGAACCGGATCGACCGACTTGGCGTTGACGTCCTCGCCGTCCATCTCGATGCGGCCGACGACCCGGGCGCTGGGGATGGTGTCGTTCATGCGGTTCATGGTGCGCAGGAAGGTCGACTTGCCGCACCCCGACGGACCGATCAGCGCCGTGACCGTCTTGTCCGGAATCTCCAGAGACACGTCGAACAGCGCCTGTTTGTCGCCGTAGAAGACCGACACATCGCGGGCCGTGATCTTGGTCGGGGCGTTGGGGTCGGCGCTGTGCAGGACCGGCGGCGGGGTCAGGACCCGCTCGTCGGAGTCGGAGGATCCTCCGTTCGAGCCGTCCGGGGCGTGAAAGATCTTGAACTTCATACGACTACCACCGGCGTTCGAAATGTCGCCGCAACAGGACGGCGGCGGCGTTCATGACGATCATGAAGGCGAGGAGGACCAGGATAGCCGCGGCGGTGCGTTCGTGGAACGCGCGCTCCGAGGCGTTCTCCCAGATGTAGATCAGCGAGGGCAGGGCGCCGGTCGGCTCGGTCAGGCCGGCCGGGATGCCGGGCACGAAGCTGACCATGCCGATCAGCAGCAGGGGCGCGGTCTCGCCGAGGGCGTGGGCCATGGAGATGATGGCGCCGGTCATCACGCCCGGCATGGCCAGCGGCAGGGTGTGATGGAACACCGTCTGGGTCTTCGACGCGCCCATGGCCAGGGCCGCCTCGCGGATCGACGGCGGCACCGCCTTCAGCGACGAGCGGGTGGCGATGATGATCGTCGGCAGGGCCATCAGGGCCAGCACCAGACCCCCGACCAGCGGGCTGGCCCGCGGCAGGTGCATCCAGTTGATGAACAGGGCGAGGCCCAGCAGGCCGTAGATGATCGACGGCACGGCCGCGAGGTTGTTGATGTTGACCTCGATCAGATTGGTCAGCCGGCCCTTGGGCGCGAACTCCTCCAGATACAGCGCCGCGCCGACGCCCAGCGGCAGGGCGATCAGGGCCGTGACCAGCAGCATCAGGGCCGAGCCGACCACGGCGCCGAGCACCCCGGCCAGCTCCGGCTCGGTCGAGTCGCCCTTGGTGAACAGGGCCGCGTTGAAATGGGCGGCGACCATGCCTTCGGCCTTCATCCGGTCCAGCCAGTCGATCTGCTGGTCGGACAGGCGGCGCTGCTCGGCAGGGGTCTCGCGCGAAATCTCGCCCTTGAAATACAGGTCGGCGTCGTCGGCCAGGGGCGCCGCGATCGGCACGGTCTGGCCGATCAGCTCCGGTTGCTCGGCGATGCGGTCGGCGGCGATGTATTTCAGTTCGGACGAGAACAGGCCGCGCATGGCGGTGGAGGCGGCGCCCGCCTCGTCGTCCTGGAGGCCCAGCCGGGCCAGCTGCTGCTCGGCGACCAGCAGTTCGAAATTGGTCCCCTGCGGATAGGCGCGATCGATCCGGGCCGGGTCCATATAGACCGGCACCGTCACGGTGTGGGCGTAGAAGGCGGTGTGCCCCTGTTCGAAGATGCGGCCGAGGAGCAGCAGCAGGAAGCCGATCGCCAGGCCGATGGCCAGCAGGCCGTACAGCTTGAACCGGCCCTCGCGGGCATAGCGCCGCTTCAGACCGGCGCGCAGGCGGTCGGTGCGCTTCGCCCCGTCCACGCCCGGCGGGTCCTGGATGATCGCCGGGTCAGTCATATTGCTGCCGATAGGTGTGGACGATGCGCTGGGCGATGACATTCAGCACCAGGGTCACCAGGAAGAGGGTCAGGCCGAGTCCGAACGCCGCCAGGGTCTTGGGGCTGTTGAACTCCTGGTCGCCGGTCAGCAGGGTCACGATCTGAACCGTCACCGTCGTCACCGTATCGAGCGGGTTGAGGGTCAGGTTCGCGGCCAGGCCGGCGGCCATGGTCACGATCATGGTCTCGCCGATGGCCCGCGACATGGCCAGCAGCATGGCCCCGGCCACGCCGGGCAGGGCGGCGGGCAGCAGCACCCGCTTGACCGTCTCGGACTTGGTCGCCCCCATGGCGTACGAGCCGTCGCGCAGCGACTGGGGCACGGCGTTGATGATGTCGTCGGACAGGGAGCTGACGAAGGGGATCAGCATGATGCCCATGACCGCCCCGGCGACCAGGGCCATCTGGTTCTGGACCAGCATCAGATACTGGCCGATTCCGTCCAGAGGCCCGCCGACCAGCAGGGCGCCGAGGCCGTTGAAGAATTCCCGGAACGCGGGCCCCACCGTCAGGGCGGCGAAGAAGCCGTAGACCACGGTCGGCACGCCCGCGAGCACCTCCAGCACCGGCTTGACCGTCGCCCGGAACACCGGCCCGGCGTACTCTGAAAGATAGATGGCCGCGAACAGGCCGACCGGCGCGGCCACGGTCATGGCGATGAGCATGATCAGGAAGGTGCCGGCGAACAGCGGCAGGGCCCCGAAGGCGCCGGTCGAGCCGACCTGGTCGGCGCGGATCGCCGTCTGCGGGCTCCACTGCGTCCCGAACAGGAACTCCGTGATCGGCACCGAGGCGAAGAAGCGCAGCGAATCGAACACCAACGAGGCGATGATCCCCACGGTGGTCAGCACCGCCACGGCCGAGCTGGCGAACAGCAGGCCGACGATCCAGCCCTCGACCCGGTTGCGCGCCCTCATGTCCGGGCGGATGCGGCTGAACACGAACAGCGCGCCCAGCAGGGCCGCCAGCGCCGCCAGCACGACTCCGCCCAGGTCCAGCAGCCGCCCGATCCCGGCTACGCGCTCGCCCTCGACCGGCAACAGCTCCGCATAGGGCGCGGGCCAGATCTGCGTCGCCGGCTGTCCGGCCCCGACCGCGCGGGCGTCGGCGAAGAAGGCGCCCCGGCGCAGCGGCTCCAGCTCGCCCACGGCCTCCGGCGCGCCGGCCATGATCAGATTGCCCTCGATGGCCGGCGTCAGAACCGCCGCCCCGATCAGGACGACCAGGGCCGGGACCGCGGTCCAGATCAGGGCCCAGGCGCCGAACTGGCCGGGCCGCGAATGCGCCCGGACGCCCCGCTGGCGCCGATGCGCCAGCCCGCGCGCGCCGACATAGGCGGCGAGGGCGGCGACGATCAGGATCGGCAGGAAGAGCCAGGTCATGAGGGTCCGGAACCGGAAGACTCGGAGCGGCCGGAAGGCGGCCCCGTCGTTCGCGGCGGAACCTGCCTGTGAATGGTCAGCGGAT